>CAZHGE010000023.1:0-33380 GCA_964531805.1 uncultured Lachnospiraceae bacterium | reverse complement strand
CATGCTTGCAGGCGGTAGTGTATCCTATGCGGGTGGAAAGGTGTTGTTAAAGAATATCAACCCAAAGGTGCTATATAGAGAATCATTTGATAATTGGGATGATATGAAAAATGCACATAAGGGAACGGTTACTAAATTCGTAGAAGAGAATAAACCGTTGGGGGCAACTCATCCTCGAGACTGCTAAAAAAAGAAGGCGCTTCTTTAACAATAGAGTCGTTAGACGATGGAACACAGATATGGAAATATACAAAAAATGGGATAACAGTTCCATATGTACCTAAACTAATAAACAATGAACTGGAAAATGTTATTGAATTTCCAGAAAAATATATGCATCCAGACAAGGATATTGCTTCTTTTAGAATAGAAGGAGGATTTACGGGGGATAGAAATACGGATAGACAATTAGCGCTAGAATATTTAAAATCTGAAGGATATGATAAAGTACCAACAGGCTATATATTACACCATGATATTGATGATGGTTGGTTTCAATTAGTCAGAAAAGATGTTCATGAAATGTTTTCCCATTATGGAGGGCATTATTACAACCAATAATTGAGGAGGATTAGGAATGTTGATATCAAAATTTGATAATAAAGGTGTTGAAGATTTGGTAAAGGAATTAGAGGAGAGATATGCTATTTCTTTACCGGATAAGTATAGATTGTTCTTGCTAAAATACAACGGTGGGGAAACACCCGAAACAGAATTCAGGATAAATGGAGTGGCATCAGATATCCAGGGTTTTTACGGGGTGGGAAATGCGAATAAAAATTATAACTTTGATTCGCTTATAACTTCTGAAAGAATGCCAGAGTGGATAAATAATAAAATGTTTCCGATAGCAACAAATATTTTTGGTGATTATATTATGATATGTGTTGATGGAGAATGCAGGGAAAGAATCTTTTTCGTTTATCATGATAGACAAATAAAATATATTGAATTGGCAGAAGATTTTTGGGAGTTTATTAAGAAATGTAAAAGTAAGAAAATTGGACACATTCGAACTATAGAGGAACGAAAAAACGATTTGATTAAATTGGGGAAAGGGCATAAAATTACGCCAGAAAAAATTGCTGGTTGGCAAGCTGAAATAAATGAATATAGTAATATACATCAAGAAGAAGTGGTTATTGGGTGACTGATAGAAAATTATTATTAGTGTGTTTGTTGCTAGAGAAAACTATTGTGATAAAGAGAGAAGCCCTAATAGAAGAAAAATAAATAGTTAATAGGCGTTTTATAACTGAAAGGTTATAGAATGCCTATTTTTTTATTATGGCTTTAGCCTGTTGAGTGCGTTGTAACGAGTTTCTCAAAAGAGAAACGAAGTACGCACGAAATAAAAAAACACCTGCTATGCGGGTGGTGTAACATGTGCTTATAGCACAATCACCTTTCCAAAGTATAATAGAGGTGTCCAAGCCACTATTAAGAGAAAGGAAAGGTGATTAAAATGGCCAATAAGACCAATGATATGGCACATACAAAGTGGATGTGCAAGTACCATATCGTCTTTACCCCAAAGTATAGACGAAAAATAATCTACAATCAATACAAAGAAAGCATACGAGACATATTGAAACAACTGTGTTCGTATAAAGGAGTAGAGATTTTAGAGGGACACTTAATGCCGGATCATATCCATATGTTAGTAAGTATTCCACCGAAATATAGTATTTCACAGTTTATGGGATATTTAAAAGGAAAAAGTGCGTTGATGATATTTGATAAACACGCAAATCTGAAGTACAAATATGGGAATAGACATTTCTGGGCAGAAGGATATTACGTGAGTACAGTAGGACTTAATGAGGCAACTGTAAGAAAATATATCCAGGAGCAAGAGAAATATGACATTATGCAGGATAAGTTAAGTGTGAAAGAATATGAAGACCCCTTTAAGGGGTAGCCGGTAGTACGTTTGCCCTTTTAAGGGCAGCGACGAGTCAAGGGCGTAGGGGCTTGAACAAAGTGAAAGCCAGCGTCTTTAGGCGCTGGTCGGTAACAGAGGCTTATAGCCTCAGAGCAAACCACCGGCTATGCCGGTGGTCATGATTTAAAGAAGGATGACGGCAGTCTTTTTTTGCAAATTTTGTACAAAAAATGACAAAATTCTGTTAATTCTGAATGAAATAAAGTTCTATGTATATAATTATGCGGAAATGGAATTTGGTGAATATATGGGGAGAAAAAATGAAAAATACAACGATAAAATCATATTTAATTAAAGCAGCATTTTTACTTACCACTTTGATATTGGGGATAAGTATCGGTATCTTTGGTATGAATCAGTATGTAAAAAAGCAAAAGGAAGCGGAACAGAAAAATTCAGCTGGTCTTATTACAGATAAAATTGCCATTGTAAATTTAGATAATGGCGTGATGGTTGAAGATGAAAATGTAAATTATGCAGGAAAACTGCTTACAGATTTAGAGGATAATTTTCTATTTACAGGTTTGGAGGATGCCAGAGCAGGATACGAATCCGGTATGTATGCGGGCTATCTTATCATACCAGCTACTTTTTCAGAAGGAGTAGTGAGTCTTAATGATACGCCGGTTCGGGCGGAAATCACCTATGCAATTAATGAAAATTTAACTGCGGAAGCCAAAGAGCAGGCAATTTATGATGTTATGGGATTTATGACTGATTTGAATGACAAGATCAGTTATATGTACATGCATTCCATGATGGATGAGTTTCACGATGCGCAGGATGAAACAGATACCGTAATGGAAAACGACCTGGCAGAAAAAGAGGCTATCAATGCCATTGAAGCGGAGGATTTAGTCGCACTTGCTCCTGTGACTGAGGTAACGGAAATTGAAAATACCATAGAGCCGGTAGATGTTTCCGATTACATAACAAAAAATGTTGAACTTACAGCGGATGTAGGTACAAAATATCAAGAGTTTATTGCAGAAAGTGAAACAGAGCATTTAGCCTTAAATGAAGCAGCCGCGGCACTTTTAACAGAAATGGGAAATATGGATCCTCTAATCACTGGTATTGATTTTATGACGGATGAGGAAGGCAATTCCATATATCAGGAAGGAAAGGATGAACTGAGCACATTCTTTTCCACTCACAATACAACATTGGAAACCAAGGAATTAGAAATACAAAATAATGTTCTTACCATGTATGGAGATATCCAGATATTTTATAAAGAATATGAGCGGTTAAAGAACGAATACCAGAGTGCTACAGGATTAACATTTGATGATTATGTTATGGATGAAGAGGGAAATCCAAAGGTAGATGAAACTGGAAATACGATTTCGCTTAGCAATATGTTCAATAAATACAATGTAGATCTGGCAGATGAAGAAGTAAAAAAGACTGTTTTGGATCAGCAGGTAGGACAGATTGAGAGAATGGAGCTTACCGCATTGGAGACAGTGGTGGAAGAAAAAATACTGACGCCAGTACAGAACAAAGCAGATACTACGACACAGGCGATTGCTGATCAATACGCTATCGAGAAGGAACAGTTAGGGGAGTATAGCACCGCTGTTACAGAGTATGATCCGCTGGAGTATATCGATGATGAAGCTATATTAGAGATTACGACTGCTATGCAAGAAAATGGAACAGAACTTGCGGAAGCAATTGCAGAAACCGATTTGCAACAAATGGAGTATGTGGCAGAAGTGTATGAAACAACACGTGACGATCTTACGAATATGCAGAGTGTAATAGAACAGGCAAAAGAAGATTCTGATCAGGCTGTAGCGGATGGATTGGCGAATTTACAGACTGTAAAAAATGAAAACAGTAAACTGAATCAGGAAATTATGTTAGATTTTTCGCAGAAGCTTCCCTATACAAGGCTGGGAAGTATGGAGTACACACAGGCATACGAATTTATAGCTAACCCGGTAAGTTATAGACAGATGGAAGAAACAACACTTGCTGTTTCCAAGGAAGATTCTGTAAAAACAGAAAGCGACAGTGTAAGTGTAAATGAAAACAGACAGAAGGATTATCAGATGCTGGGAATGATTATATGCGCTATGATATGTGTGATAATTGTAGGTTCTACAATTAAATACCACTTTCATAAAGAAGAGATTGTCTTCGAAAAATAACAGGTGAAAGGAGGAAGAAAAATGGCACAGAAATTGGTAGTCGATCACGTACGAATGGCAGATGAAGCTGCAAATTTAAAGGTGGAGTGGGATGCAATGACAGCATGCATCGCAAACATCACAAAAATCGTAAATGCGATACCTGAGTTTTGGGAGGCAGATACAGCTGACAGATATATGGAGCAGTATGAAGAATTAAAACCAGGTCTTGAAGAAGCAGCACAGTTAGTTTCAGATATGGCAGATCAGATGTTGAAAGTTTCAAGCAACTTTGATGATGCAGATACTGGAATGGCAGGTCAGATGTAATTTCATCCGGCAGAATGGTGGAAAATCATTCTGCCGGAAACTACAGGAGTGGTAATGAAAAAAGGGATAAAAAAGATATGGATACTTAGCATATTACTTTTATTTTCAGTAGGAAAAATAACTGTGTATGCGGAAGAAAATATAGATACAGAAGTGGAAGAGACAAGAGAAGCGGATACAGAACTCATATTTGATGCGGATGTAGTTGTAAATAAAACAACAGCAAAATCCGCATTGGCAGATATGCATGGTGTATTTGTTTTCCGTAGTGCATTTATTACCCGTGAAGCCATTGTAAAAGAGGCTGAAAAAATAGAAAAAGAACAGATTGAAAATATAGTGCTTACAAGTGAGCAGCCTGAACTGAATTATGAGGAATATGTTGATTTTGTGCTCACAACAGAAATAGAAAGATTCATCAAAGATGTTTACATAGAAGAGGAGGAAAATACACTTTTCCTTTGGATATACTGCATTATCATAAGTGTTTGTATTTTGTGTATGGCAATTTGGATAGAAGATATGAGGAAAAAGAAGAGGGGAAAAGAAAATGACAACTATTTTGAATGATGCCACATTGGCAGAACAAGACAGTACTTCCATAGGTGCCGCAGTGGGAGCAATTGTTGGGGCAGTAAATGTAAGTGGAACAGTAACCAATCTTTCAGTAATGGAAAATATGCAGAGTGTAGTTGATCAGATAAATGCTTGTGTAGATGATTATAAAGAACTTTCCTATGGAGATGCGGAAACAATTTTATCAGTTCATGCAGGATATAATAATGTAGATATTGATATGACAGAACAAATGTAATAGAAGGGGATATTATGGGATTAATACTTGTACCATCAGAGGTAATAAAAAAATCTACATCCGTAAAAACAGCACTTTCGAATATAGTATCTGGTTATCAGAATGTTTTAACACAAGTAAGCAATTTTGCAAATGACGAGGCTTTGCAGAGTGATTCATGGGCAAAATTAAAGGAAAAAGTGTTGGAGTATCATACTTTTATCGAGCAAGGAATGCTGGTAGTCCAGGAGAGTGTGGAGGCAGATCTTGCAACACTGGAAGGCAGCATAGGGAGTGAGACACTGGATGAGGATGAACTTGTTAGAATAATAGAATCACTTGAAAATGAAAAGAAAAACTGCGAAGAAGCAATTGAACAGTGGAATATTCAAAAGAATAGCATGGCTATATATGTTGTAAATAGTAGCTTGTGTTCCATGATTGAGCGAAGTATTGAGATATTAGAAAAAGAGATAGAAAACCTCAATGAATTGATCAATACATATAAGGAGAAACTAGAGTTCCTTTATACGGCAGAAGATAGTACAAAAAGTTTATTTAATTCAGCAATACAGTTGTTGATAGCATTGAGTGCACTAATCAGTGAAGTTGGAGTAAAAATAATGTCTGCAAATCCTGAGGTTGTATTGCCGGGAATAGATTGTGAAATCTATAAGAATATTATCAGTAAAGAGTTAAAAATAGATGAAAATGAAAAAGATATTGGGGAATTTGTTGGATATTTATCATATGGATCGGATGGGTTAAGTGATATAGAAACCGATGGATTTTTTAAATTATATGATGCACCAACATTAGAAAGTGAATGCGAAATAGTTGATATTAATGATTTGTATCGGAAACATGGATTAAAACCGTATGGAGCATTGCAATCATTTACAGAAATATATGGACCAAATAAGTCAGGGGGAAATGAATATGGCAATCAGGATTTTGATCCTAAAAAAGGGACATTAGAATATAATGGGATTGAAAGATATGCTATTGCCATGGGTCCCAAATTACAAAATCCAAAACTAGACCTTACATCAGATTTTGGGGCAAATGATATGGCTTATGGAACGTGCGTTGATATTTCAATAAAGTTAAATAATCAAACCTATTATATTCCAGCTATTATAGTGGATTGTAAAGGACATAGTGCGCCCACGGGTATTTTTCAGACTGGAAAGGCATTCAATGGTGGGAAGGATCAAGATACTGGTCCGCAAGGCCCAATAGTTGAGTGGTACACAAAACAGTTTTTTAATGATGATCCAGAAAAAAATAAATCAGCAGGACTTAATAAATTTAGTTCTAATGCGCAGATATTGTTTTATTGGGATGAGGTATTGGAGTAGTAGGAAATATGATAAAAAATAAAATGGCAAAATGGATATTTGTATTTATTGCTATAACTGTCTTAATAGGCATTCTTATTTTAAACTATAAGGAAAAAAAGTTAGTTTCGCAGATTAAAAATGGCAATTTTTCAGTCATAGATGAATCAGATGTTGTAAGTATAGAAGAAGTGGCGAACACATATAAATATATGGAGCAAGATATCGAATGGCTATATTTAGATATGAATGCCGATGGTGTAAGAGATTTAGTTCTGCAAGAGAAAAATGAGTATGTTATGTGCAGACAAGTTATAGGAATCTTTGATATCAGGCAAAATGGTAAGTGTGTGTTTTGGGACACCATGGATAGAGCAGAATTCTATTTTATTACTGATAATGGCAACTTGGTATATTATTCGCAATATTTTGGAGTGTATTGTTATATCTCATACAAGTTATGTAAGTGTGATAGAGAGTGGAATCAAAAAATAGAAAGAGAAATATGTGCATACTACATATATGATATCGAGAATACTCTGTATTGGGTGGGAGTAGATGAGCATGACCATAAAGACATGACAGAGAATGGTGTATATTTTAAATTGATTCGTGATGATATAGAAGCAACAGTATCAAAGGATGAGTTTATTGAACAATTTGAAGAGATGATTCAAAGAGATTACAGTATTTTAAAACATATGTCAGATTTATTTTGGTTGTATGAATAATAAAAGGAGCATTCACCAATGGAAAATACATATTCAGATAAAGTACCTTCTGACCAGGAGCGCTGGGAATTACAAAAGAAAATAGAAGAAGTTGATGAAATCCAGCAGGGATGCAAGAGATTAATCCGTGAGTTGGATGATTTTGAAGAATCTATTTATTGGCAGAATAGACATAACAAAACGATAAATGCTGTATTGGTAAATACATATCAAAGTGATAAAAAACTTCAAAGGCTGTTATTTGAAAAAGAGGATATTATGAAGCAGCGTGCAGCTTCGGATAGAGAGTTTTTTGATGAAGCAAGAGTTGTACTTAGTAAAAAAATTGTAGATACAGAACGTGAGAGAGAAAATTTAGTAGGAGAATTTAAACATGACGGATAAGTTTAAAAGTAATAGCGTAGAGGCGAAAAATGATAGTAATAATATTACCATAAAGGCATCCAATTTACAGGAACTAGCTGGCTTGACTATTAATATAACGAATTTGACTGTGGTGAAAAATTTGCAAGAAATAAATGAATCAATAAATTCCTGTAATATGAAGTATAAAAAATTATTGGAAAGTCATGCAAAGAGTATAGAGAAACTGGCAACGGAGTTTGATGAGTTTGATAAAGGATTATCCGATACAATGGTGGTTGCAGATAGTTGAGGAGTTAAATTATGGGATTGAAATTGAAACCAGGAGAAGTGAAGAATGCGATACAAACAGTATATTCAAGTGTACATAATACAAAGGAAAGTTATACAACTGCTTTTGGAGCGATACAGAGTTTTTCTCAAAATGAAGCATTTCAGTCCAAGGCATGGGTAAAGATAAAGGCAGATGTACAAGGGATAAATCAACTGATTGATCAGGGCATGACACTTGTGAAAGAAACAATAAATCAAGAATTGTCTTCATTGGATAATAGTGTTGGTTTTGAAGATTTAGATGAAGATTTACTTATGGAACAAATTCAAAAATTAACACAAGAGTGTCAAGTATATGAAGAAACTATTCGGACATTAGAGGGAATACGGAATAATTCTGTAATGGGAAATAATTTTGCAACGATAGCAATGATTCAAAAAAATAAAGAACTACTTCTTCAAACAAAAGAACTTTTAGCAATCGTTAAAGCCAAATTAGAGATTCTTCGAGAAAAAGAGAATGTAACTTTCTCGTTGTTTCATTCAGTAGGACCATTATTGCAGGCAATAGAATTCGCAATTAATGATGCGGAGGTAGCTATTACCGGTACAGGGATCCCCTCTAATGGGCAATGGAAGAAAACTATTTCAGAGTCAATAAATAAGGTCACTCAAACCAATTTAGAAAATGTGTTAGGAATTAGCGTAGAGAAATACAAAGAACTTTATGGTGAAAAGAATTTAGAAGAAATACAAAAATATGTAGATGAAAATAAGATATATGGTTTTAATCCCGAAGAGAATGAAAAATTATTGGTTAAGGTTATAGAGCAAACAACGGGATGCAGTGTTACGGTTATTGAGACACAGGAAGGGGAGAAAAGATACCAGTTACAGGAAGGGGATTCCACTGTTTTAAGAGAATATACAACTGTCAAAATCAGAGAAAATATTGAGAAAAACAGCTGGAAAGTAGCGGAAATAATCATACCGGAAGAGGTATCAAGCGTACTGGATGGAGAAGAACAAATTAAATATCCGCTTGTGAATTGGGGTCTTGCTGGATGTGGAAAATATCCAGAGGGAGTTAACTTGGATGATGAGGGCAGGTATGTGATTGCAGTAGGGCCTAAAATAATAATTCCGGATTATCCTGATGATGGAAAAATTCGTGAAGATGATTTTCAAAATTATTCCAATATAGTCAAAGTGGTTTTGGTAGAAAAGGAGACAAAAGAAGAGAAAATTATAGAGTGTGTAGTGACAGATTATAAAGCACATTCCTATAATACTTATCCGGATGGACAGCCGTATGATACAGGTAATGTGGCATCAGTTGATGTGGAAAATGGTTTGATTCAAACGGGGATAGCATATCCAAAATGTTCGAATGCCAAAAAAGATGAGGCTTGCGCAACTGAACATATGGGTGGTCAGATTATAGAGTTTTGCGGACATGCAGTGGATTTTGATATTAGTAAATATACATTGAAATCAATTATTGTTATCGAAGAATAGAGGAGTTTATGATGAAGAAGACATTTTTACTAAATTTTATAGTATTTTTCCTAATGATGTTTAGTATGTCAGCTTGTCAGAAGGAACATACGGATGAAGCACAAATGAAAGCAACAAGGGCAATATCTGTAGAAACTATTTATACAGAAAATGCGACGACAATATTAGATGAAACTATGGTAGAGGAGATACAAAGTAATACGGAAGAGCCGGAAAGCATGGTTGTGGAATCCATAGATAAGGATGAGGAGACGCTTGAAAATGTGGAACCTGTAAAGGGGGACATTCTGGAGCGAAGCTATGACAGCTTTCGTGATTTTCCTCATGAAAATATGGATTATGCGGATGGTGAAACATATGTTTTTTTAAAAAGTGTATATGACAACATTGATTTTTACGGGGAAATTAAAACATGTGATTTGTTGGAATATGGGGACTATATTCAAAAATTCAAAGAGTTGCTGAATAATGAGGTTACATTTTATGATTCCGAAATAGGAGAGAATGCGTATGTAAAAGATTATGTTAATATGTATGACTGTTTTTTGACAGCAGAAGATAATCCGGAAGTCTATAATCCGCATAAATTTCTTTACTATGTATTTGATATGGATGGAGATGGAACTCCTGAATTGTGTATGTACAATTCTCAGACACATATCTTTAAATATGATAGGGAATCAAATTCATTTATTTTATGGGAAAGAATACAGACTCCTTATGAAACAATCCAAGGAACCCGTTTATTGAGGTGGAATTGGGATGGACTCCGGTATACGCTTTGTGAATTGGATGAAAATGCGGAACTAGCTATGGGGGTGTTCTTCTTAATCTTTCCTTATAGTGAAGATGCAACTTCCCATTTAATTACAGTTCCTACATATTATGACGAAAGTAAGCAGATTCACTTAACTACTGAAATGAAAGAGCAGGCATATTTTTGTGAGGATAGCCAGCTATATATGTTCAATGTGACAGAAGAACAGTTTAACGAATTAACAGAAGATTTCTTTGAAGCCGGTGAACAATCAGAAGAGAAAATAAAGGAAGTTTGTTATTCTTATGATGATTTATTTAATGACGGGAATGATTGCGAAGCATGTAGTCTAAATAAAAAAGTTTGGAAGATTACGAAGTAGTAGAGGAAAGCAGATTTATATTATGAAAAAGATTTTTAGGAAGATACCTTGAAAAAAGGTACCTGTATTAAGTGATGCCAAAAATCAGGAAACGATAGTTAGAAATGAGAATAAATATACGATGAAACGGAGCTGTAAAAGGATGAGTTTACAAGAACTAGAAGAAAGAAAATGGGAAATACATAAACAGATAGAGTCATTGCATCTGCAAAGGGAAGATTGTGATAGTCTGCAAAAAAATATTGACTATTTAGAAGAAGAAAGCGGGTGGCAGAATAAAATCATCAAAGAAACAAATGATGACTTATATGACAGTTATCCTAATGATCGGCATTTAAGAAATTTACTTGTAGAAAAAGAAGAATCATTGATGCAAAAAATATCTGATGAAAATCGTTTTTTTGAAGAGTGCCGTGAACTTATAAGAGAACAAAGAAAAATAATAGATGCAAAGAGAGAAGATTTTGAAGAAGAACTTCTTTCAATTCAGAAAAGAGAGGAAGAGGAGCACGATGAAAATCACATTCACACTTACACAAGTTGACAGGGGTATATCCCATGACATTCAGGTCGCTAGTACACAGAAGATTTCGGACACATTAAGGGTTTTAAAAGAAAATCTGACTGCTTTTGCAGATATTACGTCAGCAATTAAAGTAATAGAAGCTGACAGCGGAAGAGAGATACAGGTTGAGGATACTTATGAACAGGCACGCATCTATTCAGGGGCACAACTGCTTATAAAATCATAAACAAGAGAGGAAGATAAAATGGAAACAAAAGAGACAGTATTAGAAAAACGAGTGAAAAAATCAGATTTAATTGCGGATAATGCGCGGGCATATGAATATATCACAAGTGATGAGTTTGGCCTTCTCCCTTGCAGAATAGAGGAAGAGGACGAGGATATTCTTTTTTCTTTTGATATAGAAGATAAATACCCCTTTAGTGAGTTAGTGAATGAAGATCTGGAATGTAAATACCGCTTTTTACAGAACTTTGAAAAAATGCAGGAAACTTGGCAGAATTATGTGCTCTTCATGGAGAAAGAGAATATTTATTATGACGCTAACTTTATGCCCTATTTTGCTTTTAGAGATGTAAAAACAACGGATGAAGAGGATTTGACATTTTTTGAAGAATATCAATATCTGACAGCTGGTATTTTAAATAAAAAATATACCTATACACAGGTAAAGGAAAGCGGAATGGAAATTCTTCGAAAAGATAAAAGTGCTGCATGGGTGCTTGCGTGTGAATCGTTGGAAGAACTGTATTCGACCATCAAGGAAAATGCAGAACAATTACATGAAGAAAATAAATATCAGAAGATTCGCATTGAAAAAAAGAAGTATCAGTTAGGAACGAGAGTAACAGCGGGAATATTTGGTGTTCTCGTACTACTTCTAATTATTACCAGTTATCAGAGTCTTGTTGTATTACCTAGAAATAAGGCTGTCATCAGAGCAAGTCGTGCTTACACTATAGAAAATTACGTGGATTGTATTGATCAGTTAAAAGATATTAAGCCGGAGCAGATGGATACCTATACCAAATACATATTAGCGGTTTCTTATGCTAGAAGTGAAGCTCTGGAAAAAGAAGAATTAACGAATGTTTTAGATAAACTCAGCATTTATTCAAATGAAATTGAACTGGAATATTGGATTGCCATTGGACGTTCCGATTTTGAACGGGCTGAAAATGTTTCCAAGGCCCTATCAGATGATAAACTGCTGATTTACGCCTATATGAAGGAACTTAATTATTTAGAAGGCAATGTGATGATGGACGGAGAAGAAAAACAGACGCGTATGAATGAACTGAGCAATGCCATTACCGAAATAGGCAAGAAATATACGGAGGAAGAATAAGATGGCGAAAGCACGTTATATGGAAGAAAAAGATACTCCTTTTGAAGGTTTTCCACATTATAAAAAATCACCACGAATACTGCGCCATATTACACCGGAAAAAATTACAGTAAAAGAGCCACCAAGAAAAGAGAGCATGTCCAAAAGTTCTCTCGTGCAGATTATAGTACCACCGCTTTTGATGATTGGTGTAACGGTTTTTATGGGAATCTATATGAAAAGAGGACTGTATGTTATTGCCAGCGTCTGTATGAGTGCGGTAACAATTATCTTTTCCATACAGAAATTCTTCAATGAGAGAAAAGAAATAAAGCAGAAAAATGAGAAACGCAGTCAGGTCTATTTGGATTATCTGGTTAGACTTCGTAAACATATCCGCTTAAAAAGAAAAGAAGAAAAAGATACTCTTACCTATCAAGTGCCGGATATTGAAAAATTGCAAAAGATGGTAACCGAGTATGACAGCAGACTTTATGAACTGAGTTCAGACGACGAGGATTTTTTACAGGTAACATTAGGCTCTTATACAGGGAAATCACAGATTAAAGTGGAATATAACAAGGATGAACTGTTGACAGAAGAGGATGAACTGATAGAGGAAGCACAGCAGGTTTTTCTTGATTTTGAGAAAATCAATGGCATTCCCGTAACAGTAAATCTGCGAAAGGACCATCTTGGTCTTGTGGGAGAAAAGAAAAATCTTCATAACCAATTGAAGTATCTCCTTGCACAGATATGCTTTTTCCACAGCTATCATGATTTACAGATTGTCTTTATTAGTAATGAATCCTATGCTGAGAAATTTAAATATTTAAAATGGTATCCCCATTTAAGGATTCAGGCGATCAATGTGGTTGCTGGAATTTTCACGGAAAGTATCCGCGATCAGGTATTGGGAAGTATCCTGCAGATGGTAAAAGACAGAAGACAGAAGCTGGATGAAAATAGTAAGGATACGCGATTTTCACCACATCTGCTTTTTGTTATCGATGAGCCAAGATTGATTCAGGATCATGCCATAATGGAATATCTGGGAGAACAGTCAAAGGAACTGGGAATCAGTATTATCTATACAACAGATCAGATGGCGAAGCTCCCACAGAATGTAAAAACAGTATGTATTTTGGATAACTCAGAAACAGGACATTTGTTAATGAAAGAAGGTCTTCGGATTAACAAAGAATTCCAGTGTGTTTCCATGGAAAACATCGATGTAGAGCGTATGAGCCGAAAAACAGCGGCAATCATTCACGAAAAAGGAATGGTTTCTAAAATACCGGAAAGTATAACCTTCTTTGATATGTATCAGATTGAGCATCCGCAGGAACTGAATCTGCTTTCCAGATGGAAAAGTCATGAAGCCCATAAATCATTAGCAGTTCCTTTGGGAGTTAGAGAACAGGATAATTATGTGGAGTTAAACCTTCATGAAAAAGCACATGGACCTCATGGTCTTGTGGCCGGTACGACAGGTAGTGGTAAGTCAGAAATTGTGCAAAGCTACATATTATCACTTGCAGTCAATTTTCATCCTTATGAAGTTGGCTTCCTTTTGATTGACTATAAGGGCGGTGGCATGGCGAATTTGTTTAAAAACCTGCCGCATTTATTGGGAACCATTACCAATCTGGATGGAGCGGAGAGTTACCGTGCCATGGTGTCCATTAAGAGTGAATTAGCAAGACGACAGAGGATTTTCAATGAGCATAATGTGAACCATATCAATGGATATCACAAATTATTCAAATTGGGAAAAGCAACAGAGCCAATCCCGCATTTGTTCCTGATTAGTGATGAATTTGCGGAACTGAAAAAAGAACAGCCGGAGTTTATGAAGGAATTGGTATCTACAGCCAGAATCGGACGAAGCCTTGGCATTCACTTGATATTGGCAACGCAGAAACCAACCGGTGTGGTAGATGAACAGATTTGGACAAACTCCCGCTTTAAACTCTGCTTAAAGGTGCAGAATGAAGCTGATAGCCGCGAAATGTTAAAAACACCGGATGCGGCATCCATTACCCAGCCGGGACGCGCTTATTTGCAGGTCGGTAATAATGAAATATATGAATTGTTCCAGTCTGCATATAGTGGCGGTGCTTACAGCGATGAAAAGGAAAAAAATGAAGGCGATATGCGTGTTTATTTGGTCAATGACCTGGGACAGGGACAGCTGATCAACCAAGATCTAAGCGGAAGCATGGAAAGCAATCAGATTCGTAAGTCAGAACTGGATGTGATAGTGGATCATATTCAGGATACCTTTGCGGGTTTAAATCTTCCACAGATCAAGAGTCCGTGGCTGCCTCCACTCTCAGAAATTATGGTATCTCCTTATTTAACAGATATCCATGACAGTGCGGAATATACAACCACGGATTTAACCGTGCCTTTGGGGGTAGAAGATATTCCAAATGAACAGAGACAATCAGAATACAATATAGATTTCCTTCGTAATGGTCATGTGATTTATTTTGCATCCTCCGGTTATGGAAAGACTGTATTTTTGACTACGATTTTATTGAGCTTGTGTGCTAAGAACAGTGTTAACAACCTAAATGCTTACA
This sequence comes from uncultured Lachnospiraceae bacterium, assembly GCA_964531805.1. Taxonomy (GTDB): domain Bacteria; phylum Bacillota; class Clostridia; order Lachnospirales; family Lachnospiraceae; genus RGIG8767. The sequence goes on along the minus strand of CAZHGE010000023.1, from coordinate 18,369 downwards.
TATTGGATTTTGGAAATAGTGCATTGATTCCTATGAAGTCCCTGCCTCATGTAGCGGACTATATTACTTATGATGATGTAGAAAAACAGCAGAAATTGTGGACGCTTCTTATGAAAGAAATGAAAGAACGTAAACAGATTATGTCCGCAGCTATGGCACAGAATTTCAGTGTCTATAATCAGACTGCCCAAACGAAGATGAAAGCCTTGGTTGTTATGATTGATAACTATGATGTGGTACGTGAATTGGGAATTGATGAAAATTTTTTCGTGCAGCTAGCAAGAGATGGAGCGAATCTTGGTATCTATCTGGTTATTACAGCATCCAGAAGCAATGCGGTTAAGTATGCACTGATGAATCTGATTAAAATAAAAATTGCAGGTTTTAACTTTGAGCCGATGGAACCAAGAAATATCGTAGGAAGAAGTGATTATGCGCTTCCGGAAGTAAGAGGCCGATCCCTTGTAAAGAGTGAGGGAATCAACCTTATGCAGATATATAGTCCGGTAAAATATCAGACAGAAATGGAATATAACAGCAGACTGATTGCATTGGTAAATGAAATCAGAAGTAAGAGTAGTGAACAGAAAGCCAAAGGTATTGCGGTATTACCGGAGCAGTTGTATCTGAATATGCTGGATACTTACGAAGCGGCAGAACAGGCAGATATATACCTTGGACTGGAAAAGCAACAGGTTAAGAAATTTGGTCTTTCTACTATTCATACACCATTCCTCATTGTTGGTCCTGTCCAGAGTGGAAAGAGCAATGCAGGAAGAGTTATTTTAAATCAGTTGGCTGATTTTGAACAAATATTCTTATTTGATACGAGTGACTATGAGTATCAGCAGATGGAAGACAAGGATAATGTAACCTATATTACCACAGAAGAAGATGTAGAGGACTGTGTGGAAGAACTGACAGATCTTATTGAGGAGCGTCTAGAGATTTGTGCGGCAGAAAGAGGAAAGATGCCTGCAAAGGAGTTTTACCATACGCTGGATAAATTCTGTGTATTTATCAATGGTCTGGACGAATTCTCACAACTTATCAAGGATAAGAGTGATGTAATCCAGATGCTGATCAAAGCGGCAGAAACTGGAGTTCTTATTGTGATGACCGGTCATGCTTCCCGTATGCCTGTCCGCAATGAAACAGCCAAATTGGTTAAAGAAGCAGAGTATGGCTTGATCCTTGGCGAGCAGGGCATGAACACGCCATTCCCATCATACAGAGGAAGAGAACTGCCTGGCTGTGTGGAAGACGGGCTGCTGTATAAGAAGGGCACAGCCATTATGATACGAATTCCGAAGGCATAGGAGGGATGAAGATATGGAGTTTGGTTTGTTTAAAAAATATAATGCAGAGGCAGCAGCAGCGGCTAAAGAAGCTAGAGAGAAAGCTATGAAATATGCAGAATTAGTAAATACGTTGGAAACACACATTTCATTAATTGATAACAATATTACAGATGCAGAGAGTTCCTTGAAAACTCAGCATGAAACTTTTCAGTCAAATCCAGATTCTGCGGAGGGGGATATACTGACTACCTTTAATAATAAAGAAAGTGATGTGTGGAAAACGCAGTATGAAACAGTAATCTCAAATATGAAGCGGGGATTGTCGGAAGCAAAAATGAGAAAATCCTCAGCAACACAATTGAAAATATATTGGGAGCAACGTGCAGAAATTGAGGAGGCAAAAATATATGCAGGATTTTAAATGTGTTATTGAAGATATGGAAAGTATTCAAAAAGATTTGGATACTATTCAATCTACCTTAGAGAGTACTTTAGAGGAAGCAGCAGCTATTTATTCAGAAGTAGAAAGTGGTGATGATTGGGCTGGTGAGGCACAGTTAGTGGGAACAGCATTCATGGATCTTGTTGTTCAGTTTCATAGAAAATTGGCTGAGCATGAAGGTGGAGCTGTAAACCAAGCAAGTGAGGCATTTCAAAACTACATAAAGAATGATGAGATTTTTTTCACAGATTGGACTGCATATCAGGATGTATTGCTGATGTAGAGGAAGGATGTATGGAATTTACGAATCAAGAAGTTATGTTTTTAACAAGCGTTTCGCGTGGAAGAAAGCCGTTGGGAGTTAAGATAGATATGCCCTTAATGAAGGAACGCAAAAAATATGTGGAACAAACAATAGAGTCGCTTATTAAAAAAGGGATATTGGATGATAAGAAAAAATTGACACGAGAAGGCGCTGATATTTTGTATTTTTGGGAACAATACAGAAATAGTGAAAAACATATTTGTTTAAATGATACTTTTGCTGCTGTTTTACCAAATGGCAAGTTGATTGTCGTGATACAAAGGGAAAACGGATATAATTTAAAAATAATTGTGCCGGAAATAGTCATGTTAGAGTTGTTAAAAGAGAGTACATATTTGTGTTTGGGTGAAACAAAAAAACTAAGGGGAAAATGGGAGTATTTAGATGTAAAAGTATGGAAAGAAAAAATAAAGGAGATGGAAGGATGTATTTATTTAAAAGAATATAATCATGGAAAAATGATAAGTGAAAGCATTTTCTGCTGGCTGGATGAACAGGGATTCCTTTTAAATCTTGTAAGAAAAAAAGTAAGGAGTCTATCTTCAGGAGTTATGCGTAGGCAAATATATACTATATTAGGAGGAATTGGAAATGGGGGAAAATGATGAAACAAAATGCGATCATGTTGTGATGGCAAACTGGTATATTGGAATACAGTCATTAATGGTTCAATTATCAACGATTAAAGAAACTGCTGATACAATGTATAAAACATTTGTAGCGGCTTATGAGGGAGATGCAAAAGAAGAGATAGAATTATTTATGACCAGCCTTTCAGGGAATTTAAGCAGACTGATTGCATTTTATTCGAAAATGGCGTCTTTTATATCAATTACGTCACAGTCATTATTGGAAAGCGATTTAAAAATGACACAGAACATGGAAGGATAAAATGCTATGGGAACGATGAGGATTACAACGTTGTTTACAGACAAAGCGTTAATGAATGGATCGGCAGCCAATATTCAAACATGGTTGGAGTCTGCAGAGAGTAGTTTTAGCGCATGCAATGCAGCATTATCTAATGCGGATATGTCAGAATTGGCATATCAATTTCAAGCAGATGCAATTAGTGAGTTAACATTAGGGAATACAAGGTTACAGACATATGTGGGTTCGGCACATTTACAAGTAGAACAGGAACTAGACAGACCATTATATTTAGATTTTAAGGATAATGCTACAGAAACTATAAGTCAGATTATTTTGGAAGATATTACAACAGACAATACATTTGGAATGGAAGAATATTATGATGTGGCGGATGGAAGCAGTGGGCTTGTTAGTGAGATACGAGTGAAAAAGAATTTGACAATGAGGGATTTTTTGGATCTGCCGGATAAAGTAGAAGATATTGAGACAACGCCGCTAAAAAATGTAGAAACCGTGTCAGTGTTTACCTCGTTATTCAGACAGGATTATGAGACTATGATTGCATCTGGAATGGATATAGATGATTGTGTGCAGGCATATATGACTAATGGTGAATTTAATCATAAAGAATATCATCCAGTAAGGGATGTTATATCAGGAGTCCTTGATAATGTATTTATAAAGCCTTTAGTAGACTGTATCGTGGGATATGATATAATTACATTTGAACGATTGGATGATGCTGAAAGGGCTATGAAACTTGTAGATACAGAAATGGCAATATTTTCATTTGCCAAGGTGCTCAAGGGACTGAAAAGCGCTGGTTTTGCTGGAAAAAGACTTATAGTAGAAGTTGGAAAGGAGTATGCACAAGATGCGATATCAGATCTGGCAGCAGAAACAGCAGATCACATTGGTACAGAGTTAGAAATGCCTGCCGAAGCAACTTGGTTGTTGTCAGTAGCGGCAGGAAGTGTTGCTTCTAAGAAAACCGGAGAATTTTTACGTTTTAATTCGAGTGGTGATAATATTGAGATGACATATGAAGAAGCAGTGGAGGCAATTCAAAAGCAAGCAAATAGCGATGGCTTGGCAATTCAAAAAAAATTAAATAGTTTATTAAATAGTGATTATTATAAAGACTATCCTGGATATGATTGCTCTGAAATAGCGGCTGATTTTTATGATGCTGCAGGAAAGCAAGGGAAAATATATCGTATTGAGGGGAAAAATGGATATATAAATGGATATGAATATGGCTATAAGGAAGCGTATATTTATCATGAAGTATATTCAGACGGAACATATATCTATGATTCAAGATATACAAATGTTCCGGTGCTAAAAGATGACTACTTTCGAAAACTGAGAGAAATCAACCCAGATGGTTTTGATGTATTTGAAAAAATGGATTTGGATTAAGGTGAGCATATGAATAATAATGAAAAATGTATAGGCAAAATTTTATACGCGAAGTTACCTATTGAATGGATGAAATTTAATATGTATATTGAAACCGATAAATATAGAAATATTCCAATGCTTGTATTTAGAATTCAAGAGTCTTGTCCTAAATACATGTTAGATAATCTTAAAAAGAGCATTGAAAATTTCGAGGGAACTTTGAATTGGAAACTGTTTAAAGATCCTTTATCAAGAAAGGGGAATTATCTGCTTACAGTTTCTGCATTAGAAGATATGCATAGGAAATGTTATATTGGACAAATTCAATATAATCAAAAAGATTATTTTGGAGTAGAAGAATATAAAAAATATTGTGACTGTGCGATATATGATATTCCGATGCTTGCAAAGCATATTGAAAAAATATTATAAGTACAAAGCATAAAAGAAATGAGCAAAACGATATTTCGAAATAATCTCATGATGGCAATAAGTGAAATTATAGATGATAGTGTTGTAGAAGAGGAAAAGATTATATTTATAATTAAATCCGTTTATGAAAAAATATATAATGCTGTCGATGATTCAGTGAGATTTATTGCTTTAAGTAAAGAAAATATTGTAAACAGGTTATTGAATGTGGAAGAAATTGTTAGATTGGTGGCGTTTAATTCACCGCTTGTTCCTATTTGGATTAACATTTCATTAAATGAGAGTAATGAAGGCAAGATAAACTTGAGATTCTGAATGCTATCTTTACTAAGAAATATCGAGATCGGACATCTGCCATTTAAAGCAATCACGTCGGATATGTAGAATATGAATCAAGGAAATTGTTTATGGAATAAAAGAGAAATGATTTCAAATGATTGGACGGGCTAGATGAATAAAAGTATGTTTTATAAATAAGCATTTGATATGAAGAATAAAGGAGTTTGAGATGGATTTGGAAATTATAGCTGCTCTTATATGTGGTGGTGCTGCAATCATTGCCGCCTTTATTGGGATTGCAAAAAAAGAAAAGAATAATGGTAGTGTAGAAAAGAATAGTTCTAGTGCTGAGGATAAAGGAATAAGTATAAATGGAGATAATAATCAAGTAAATGTTGGTCAAACAGAGAGTTCAAAGGAAAATAGAACAGTGACAAAAATTATGTTAAAAGAAAAGTATACATCTATTTATACAGAAAATGGAAGTTTACAGTCGGAAAGTATAATTATAGATAGGACAAATAATTCTTCAGAATATATTGAAGGTACAGTAATACTAAATAATAGATATAAGTATAAATTAAAGGGATCCTTTAATAATAAAATTTTGACTGGAGAATATTATTCTCTAAATGCACATGAAGATGAAAGAGGAACTATTAATTTGAGGATGATTAGTGAAGATATTTTTAGTGGTTTTTGTTCTTTCTCAAAAGTATCTGCTAGTGTAGATGATCAAATACGAGTTAGTCCTTATGTCTGGGTTGCGGGGGAGCAGAAAGATTTGTTAAATGGAACATATGAATTTTGCAGTGAATGCCATGTGTCTAATAGAAAGTGTTGTTGTGAGTCAGATGAAATAGATATGCCTGTACTTATTAATGATGAAGGGGTAAAAATACAAGGAATAGCTCCTCAAGTAAATAAAATGAGAAAGTTTTCTTCGCAAATTGGCAATACATCTGTAAGACAGATAAATAGGAAAGATAAGGGAGAGTGTTATTTTTTCAATAATGGGATATGTAAAATTTATGAGGATAGACCTATAGATTGTAGATTATTTCCTTTTGACATTGTTTTAGACAAAGAGAGTCAAGAATATTGGATTGGTTATTATACTGATTTATGTGAAAAATGCCTTCCAGGTCCAGAAGAAATGAAGAAGTATGTGCATATACTAAGACCGTATTTTTTCTTGATGTATCCATTTGCTAATATAATAACAGAAGATAGAGTGTGTGAAAAATTAAATAAAGCAGCATTTAAAAAATTATATAATGCGCGTGATTTTATTTTCTAAAACAATCTATATTCATATATAAAGATTGCAAAGTATAACTAATATAAGAGGACACAACACTAAGAACGGTAAAATAAGATGAACGAAAAATTAGAAAAATACATAAACATAATCAACTCCCATCTGGATCAGAAAAAGGGAGAAGAGAATTTAGAAGAATTAATGGAATTATTTGCATCGGCTGATTTTATCGAAGTGATAAAGTCTCAGCGGATGGATCTCTATTTTGAAAGTGAAAGAAAAAATAAGAAGGATAACAAGAAGGTTGTAGATTATCTGTTAGGAGCACTGGGGGTACTTTTGCGGAATGAAGAAGCAGGTAATGAGAACATCGAGTTTTTCTATTTTTATTTAAAAGGAAAAAGGACAAAGACTGAGAGTAAGAATCTGTTTTTGCTTATGTCCGGTATTGTACTTGCAGTCATTATAGGATATTTTGGAACACAGTGGCATCGGGTGGATGCCATTTTATTTCTTGCGGCTCCTTCGAAGGAGGATATCTGTGAAGCGGTAGAAGACCGATATGATATAAAGGTAACGGCAGATGATATCCAAATGCAATCCCGATTGAATGATGATTACCGGACAAATGAAACATATCCGAAAAAGGTAGTCTATACCATTCCAGCGGTTGTTGATAATGAGGAAGTTACGTTTTCGGGAACATGGGTTCCTTTTCAGGAGTTAACACTGGATTATGAAATGGTATTGGTAAAAGGGTATCTGGAAGAGCATTCTTTTCATGTAACAGAGTGTGAGATGAGTGTCAGCAGTTTTCAGTGTGAATTAGTTGCTTACATAGCAGATACAGAGAGTAAAGCGGCATTTTTACAGCAGCTTGAAAATGCTTTGACAGATATTTTTAGTAATACCTATGTGACACAACAGTTTAGAAATTATGGTTTCAGCATTATGATGGGCGAAGAATATTACGATGGACATGTATATGTTACCATTTGCAAAGACAGTATTACCGAAGATTTAGAAAAACTCTCGGATGAATTGGATGCGCAATTGGTACAGCGTTCGGAACTGCTGGAATATTCGGATTATCTTGAATAAATGCGTATCATGTAATCGTGTGAGGAAAAACAATGGAAAATACAAATGAAACAGTAAATGGAAAGAGTGATGCAGGTGAAAGTGAAAAAGTACAGACTGACACTATGCGCTTATTAAATAAGTTCTGCTGGCCGGGATTTATCATGCCACAGTTTTGGGGAATTGGCAACGGTCTGGCGGTTGGTATTATAGCATTTATACCTATTTTAGCGCCTATTATGGCTTTGGTGTTCGGATTTGGCGGATATCAGATGGCTTATGAAAAAAGCAGACATGACAAGATGACATTCTATGACATACAGGTAAAATGGCATAAGGTTTCTATTATTTATGCAGGAGTTGTATTGTCTTTATTTTTAGCAATAGGTTTGAATGGTATCGTGAATTATGTTTCCAATAAGAATGAGATTTCCAAAATCGTGAAGGAATTTGAGGAAAGAAAGGAACAGACTGCACAGAACGTAGAAACTTTATTAAGTGAGCAATATTTAAAGAATTATATCGGAGACATTGAATTTATACCGGATGGTGATTTGACGGTTAAGGATGATGGGCAAGTCTGGCATTTGGAAAATAATTATGGCTATGGTGAATTGGCATCAAAAATCGTTGACTTTGAGCATCCCAAGATGTTAAGTGCTTATCAATATTTTTCTGTTGGAGATGGGTGGAAAATAGAAGTTTTCTTTTCTATAGATGAAGAATTCCAAATTACCGAGTCTAAGTTTTATCTATATTCTCCAGAAGAAGTATATCTGATGGAAGAAGGACCGGGTCTATTAATGGATGGTGATAGATGGATGCAGTATATGGATCATGGGACGATGGAAGAAATATTGCAAAAAAAGGCTATAAAACAACAAAAATCTCCAAATTTCGATTGAAAATATTAATATATGTATAATAAAAAGTTGAGATTTTTATTTTACAAAGAAAAAGAGAGGAAGAGAATATGACTCATTTGGAATTGGGGGAAAGAATTCAGAAATTGCGGAAAGCCAATAACCTTACAAGGGACCAGTTGGCAAGCAAAGCAGGATTGTCCTCCAAGTTTCTATATGAAGTTGAAAGAGGAAGAAAGGGATTGTCGGTGGAATCTCTTATTAAGATAAAGGAAGGATTATCCTGCAAATATAGTGATATACTAATGACAGAAACAGAAGAGGATTGACGCCACAAGACGAAAAAAAGTAATAATATAGAATCGGAGATGTTATAGTGGTTGTAATAACCAAAATACATCTTCGTTTTTTTAGTTTGAGATGAAAGTACATATTTTCATAAAAGTAAATTTGATTATTAATAAATTGTATAATATAATAACTAACAGTTAATACCACTTCCTTTTGGTTGCTTTTGAAGAGAATAGTAGTAGGGTACACTATTTGTATGTCATAGCAACGAATAGGAGTGATTAGATGGATTGGTTAAGTATCGGTCAGAATATTAAAGAAAAACGATTAGCGAAGTCGTGGAAGCAAAGTACTTTGGCTGAAAAAGTGGATTTAACCACTTCCTATGTGGGCATGATTGAGCGAGGTGAAAAGATTCCAAAATTGGAAACATTTATCCACATTACGAATGCACTGGATTCAACATCTGACGAAATTTTAAGTGGTGTTTTGAATAGAGGATATGAAATTCGTATGTCTGAGTATATCAAGAAAATCGAGAATCTTTCTAAAGAAGAGCAGAGTAAGATTTTCGAAGTATTGGATGTAATGTTAAAAGATAATCACCCTAGAAGATAAAATGATATGTACCAAAGGAAGATATATGTACAAGATTGCAATTTGTGAAGATGACAAAGATTATATAGAGTTTCTCAAAAAATTGATTGTGTCAACTAATATAGTTGATACAAGTATGTTGCAATTTCATGATTTTATAAGTGGCGAACAACTTGTTTATGAGCAGAAGATAGACTTTGATTTGGTTATCATGGATATTCAGTTAGTCAAAATGGATGGGTATGAAACAGCAATGACTTTAAGAAAAATGGATAGTAACTTTTTATTAGTTTTTTGCTCCGGTGTCTTTACGCCAGTACCAAAGTTTTTTAAAGCCAATGTCTTTCGTTATTTAGAAAAAAGTGATTCGCAAGAGATTATGAGGAATGAGATGGCTGCTATCATGAAAGAAATGGTAGCCAGAAAAGACCAACCTTATATTATGTGTAAATATGGTCGAGGAAAGGATCAAATCAGAGTATATGCAGAGTCGGTTCTTTATATAGAAAAAAGGAATGGTGGCAGTACGATTATACCTCATGGAAAGTTAAAAGAAGCGTATCCAACAGAGATATTGCGAACAAATAAAGATTTAAATTCACTAGAAGAAATATTTGATGAAGCACATAATTTTGTGCGTTTACATGATAGTTACCTTGTTAATATGACTTATATAATGAAAGTTATGATCGAAAGTATAGAATTGGTTGATGGTACGACACTTACTGTTTCACGTGCGAGAAGTAAGAATTTCCGTGAGAAATTTGCTAAGTATGCATCATCCAAATATGAAGGATAAAGAGATGGAAGTTGTATTTGAATTCGTGAGATTGTTTGTATGCATTCTCGAAGCATATCTGATGTTTGATTTTTACATGGCATTTTTTCCATTGCGAGAAAATTTTCAGAGGAAATATATTAAAGTGGCGGCAGTTATAATGACTGCCGTTTGTGTTAGATTGGTAAATGGTTTGAATAGTTCTACGGTTAATATTATTGCTATGCAATTTATTTATCTTTCTATGTTATTGTTAATGTTTTATGGAAGAATAATTAGAAAATTATTCTATTATTTACTGGCAACAGCAATAATGATAGGTAGTGAATTTTTGTGGATTGTAATTATGTCTCTCCCAGCAGATTTTGCAATGGGAAAAATTCAAGAGAATCAAGTTACTATGCACATGGCATTACTAGGTGTTAAGATAGTTGCATTTATTCTATTTAATATTGCTAAAAGAACTACAAAGGCTTCTAATAGTAGAATGGATATAAATACATTAGTTTTATATTCTATTGTGCCAATCTCTACACTCGGAATTATGGTAGCTTTAGCATACCTTAATATTGATTTTGATTCGATTGTATTTATTCAAGGAATGCTTATAATATGTAGTATTTTGGTAATAGTGGGAAATATATTAGTATTTTATGTTTTTGATAAATACATTACATTTACAGAAAAACTGCGTTTACAAGCACTTAGAATTACCAAAATGGAATTAGAGGAAAAGAGATATGAACAAATAGAGGCTACTAATCAAGAACATGCAAGGTTTTTGCATGATATTCGTCATTATATGAGTACAATTGGTGAATTGGCAATTGAGAATAAGGAAAAGGAAATATTAGATATACTTTCTGAATTGCAGATAAAAGTGTCCGATGCGGGAACAAAGATATATTGTTCAAATAGATTGCTTAACACCATTTTAAATGAAAAGAAGAAAGAATCTGATGAAAAGTCTATAATGATGAAAATTAAGTTTGAACCTGAATTTAGCGTGGATCAACTTGAAAATGTAGATTTGATTGTCATAATGGGAAATCTTTTAGATAATGCAATAGAAGCAGCTTATAAATGTAAGAATGGTTATGTTAATTTATACTTATATACTCAAAATGAGGCCTGTTTTTCGATTATAAAAATTGTTAATAATTATACTGGTGTTGTTAAAGAGAAAAATGGAAATATAATAACAAACAAAGATAATTTAGCGAGACATGGATTTGGAATTCAGAATGCATCTGCAGTTGCACAAAAATATGGTGGATATGTTGACATCAGTTATGATGGAGATATTTTTACGGCAATTGTACTTCTTCCTAATAATAATTAATTAGAAAAGTTAGTATAAATGCAAAAATAGAACAAAAAAAGACAAATTTTGAGTGATTTGTCTTTTTTTTAATTTTATTAGATAAAATCATGTTGGATTTTCTAAAAGAACATACTAGATGGAGGAAAACATGAGAAGAGTAATTAATTTTTTGAAACAAAAAAGTGTATGGGGAGCATTAAATTGTTTGGCATTATCAGTAGTGGTATTAAATGCGCAGCAATGTTGTTATTGGTTTTGGCATCAGCCAGAGTTCCCAGCACAGGCAGATAAATTTAGAAAATTTAAATAAATAGATGCTTGAAGTCATAGTGCAAAAGATCGTGGATGAGCAAATAAAGAAAGGCACAATTGACGAATCAGAGAGGCCTATTTATTTATATGGTTATAGGATGCTCATAGAACTGGGGGTTAGCGTAATAGCCTCTATATTGATTGCCTTTCTTTTTCAGGCATATGCAATTGTACTTTTTTTTACAGTGGCATTTTTGTTAATAAGGGGATATGTTGGTGGTTATCATGCAAACACAAGTTTGGGGTGTTTTTGTTTTTCAGTAGGTACTCTGGTGGCTTCAGTGGTTGTTATAGAATATGTCAGCATATTAACATATGGTAATTATTTTTTCCTATTAGAAGTCATTATGCTGCCATGTATATTCAGAGAATCGCCAATTCCTAATGTTAATAAACCTATAACAGAGAATGAAAGAGTTTATTTTAACAAGAAAGTAAAGCAGATTTATGTTATTGAGTTGTTGGTAGAAGTCTTTCTATTATTCCTGAGAAGAGATACATTTGCTCTTTCGATTTTGGCAGTCCACATAGTTCTATTTATTATGGTTTTGCCGGAAGCGGTTCATAAGATGCGGTCAGCCCGTCGAAATAAAGTTGAAAATTAAATATTGGTATAAAGATAAAATCTCATCATGTTTTGTAATTTTGTAGGAATATGGTGGGATTTTGTTTTAAACGATGATCTTAGCAGTACTGATAATTTTTATTGAAAAATGAGGAGAATACCTATGAAAAAAGAAATGATAGAGGTTGCGGTGTCTGTAATAGCGGCTTCAATTGCGAGTGTAATTGCAGAAGCGATGCCAAATCTTGTGTTAAGAATTCTATTTATTTTAGGCGTGTGGTTGACACAAGTATTATTTTTAATGAGGCAGGAAATTCGCTGGCAATGGAAGGATATTGCAATAGGAGTTGTGGGAACTATTACTTTAATTTTATTTTTTGTGTCTATTGTTATAAATGGCTCTGATTTTTTTCTGCAGCAGTTACAAGGATTTATAGCTGTAGAAGCAATGAACGAAAATACTGAGGAGATAGATAAGAATACAAATCAAGAAATCGAAGAAACAAAACTGGATGTGCTGGAGAATAAATTAGATAATATATCAGAAAGTTTAAATGAATATGAGAATACAGAACAGAAGTTGGGGGTTATTGAAGAACAATTAGAACAAATCTCTTTTAAGATAAACGAATATCAAGTTTGGCAAAATAAAAAAGATTATCAAGATGTTGAGGAAATATATAATCGTCTTCCTGATATGATAATGAATGAAGAAAAGAATTATTTTCCCAACCTACAAACGGACAGTAAGGAAGTAGAGTTATTTTATAAAATGCGCTTTTATAATAATGAATATTACTATTGTAATATCGTAGAAGCTTTGGAATTATATGGTGTTGATTTTGATAGTATGTCTATTACCGAATTAGACTTTTTGATTTGGGATATAGAATTATTGATGGCGTATTATGCGATGCATGAGGAGGCAGAAGGTCTGGAAACGTATACTATTTATGAGCAAGTTACCTATAAATTTGATGATTATAAAGTTGATATGGCAGAGTATAGTGATACTCTTGATTATGGAGGCTGGAAGCAGTCCTATGAAGAAATGTCTGGAGCTGTTATTTCAGATAATTTAGAGGAAATAATGATGAAAATATATAAAAGAATTAATTTGAATTTCAATTTCAATATTACTATTGAGTAAAAAAGTTTAAATAGGAAATGGTTTTATAAAAGTGTTCAGAGGGAGTGTGCAATATGTATAGTGATGAGATAAAAAATGTTATTACAGAGTATTTAAATAATTCCAACGCAGAGTATGCTGTCATGATAGATGGGGAATGGGGAACTGGTAAAACGTATTTTCTTAAGCATTCTCTATTAGAGATAATGGATAATATTGATAATGGAAAAGATAAGCGGAGAAAATGTGCATATGTGTCACTTTATGGTTTGAAGTCAATTGATGAAGTGTCAAAGGAAATAATATTTCAATTTTTAGGAAAGAAAAATAAGGGGAAGGTTGAGGCATTAGATACAGTTATAGACACAGCAGGAAATATTTTGAGTGCTTCATTAGGTGCAGTAAATATAGATTTATCAAAGGCAAAAGGCATCTTAGAGAAAATAGATATAAAGAATTGGTTGATTTGTTTTGATGATTTAGAAAGATGTTGCATATCCGTTAATGAAGTATTAGGTTACATGAATCATTTGGTTGAGCATAATAACTGTAAAGTTATTGTGTTAGCAAATGAAAAAGAGATGGGGAAAATTAAACTTAACCAGAAGTTAGAAGAGAAGTATCAAGTGGTATTAATGGGACAGCACCTTTTATTAAGCAATGAAAATAATTCCAGTACAACAGATAAAATTGTTGATATAGAAAAGTTACAAAAGGAAACAAAAGCACTTTTTAATGAAGATATCATATATCAAATAATAAAGGAAAAAGTGATTGGGTTAACTATTAGATATGAACCTCGTATGGAAGAAGTATATGATTTAATTATAAATGAACATGAATATGGAGGAAAATTTAAAGAGTATTTAATAGAAAACAAGGCAAAGATTTTACAATATTTTAAAGAACTGGAATGCTATAATTTGCGAACTCTTATTTCTGTGTTTGGAACTATTCGGAAAGTGTACGATGAAATGACAAGCAAGGGTTACAATAATACAGAATATTTTACTGGAATTATGGAAGAGTTTGTTAAGTATATTGTGCGTTTAAGTATATATTTTAAGAATGGTGGAAATGTAGGGAAATTAGATTTGTCATCTGGAATAGGATATGTTTCTTTGAAAAAAGACGGTTATAAGCGTACAAAAGGATTTAAGTTTTTGGAAAAATATTGTACAACAATGAGCTTTTCAGAAGAAGAATTTATAGAAACTGTATCACAATTGCGAAAAGAATATAAAGAAGAGGAGGCAAGGATTTTACAATCAAAACATGGTCAAGCATACAGTGAATTGGCTAATTGGTGGAAGAAAGAGGATGATGAAGTTTGTCATTTAATAATGCAACTTAGGGAGGAAATCCACCAAGATCAATACTCATTCCATATCTATCAGAGTATTATTGGTCAATTGATGGTTATAAGGCATTGGGGACATAATATAGGAGATATGGAAGAACTGATTGAGGTAATGAATCAAAATATTGAGAAGTCGGAAACGGTTGTTGATATTGATCGACATAGTTATTCTTTTGAAGAATCGGCGTTGAAAAAAGAATATGAGGCATATATTAATAGACTCAATTTAAAAGTTGAAGATAAAAATCGTATTATTAAGATTACAGAAATATCGAAATATTTAGATTCTGCTAACTGGGCGGAAGAATTATTTGGGTATTGCAATGACCATTTCAATGATTTTATAGCAAGAAATGGATTCATTGATCTAATTAATATAGATCTTTTGTTAGAGAAAATGCAAAATGCTTCAGCTAAAGAGTTATGCTTGGTTAAGGACATGTTTAGTAGGGTTTATGAACCTTCTAATATAAAGGCGTATTTGATGGCTGATAAAGAAAAGATACAGGAATTTAAAGAGAAGGTTGAAAAAATATCTTTGTCCGGAATAAATAAACCATTGGCTATTGATAATTTAATAAAGAAATTAGATGATATTATTGAACGGTTATAAAAGAAGTTAAAAGATAACGGATTAAATAAAACGATATACTTAAAAACAATAGTAGCGGTATTTCAGGATAAAAATATCTTGAGATATCGCTGTTTTTGTGGAAATAATTGATTTGCTTTGTACTCGTAATCATTTTGGGAATGCTTCTTTTGGCAATTCTTAATTTATATACCATGCAAAAATTGAATAAAAAACGACAAAAATCAACAAATTTTGATTATGAATTAAGACATATGCAATGATAAAAGGAAAAAGAAAAAAGCAGTAATTAAATTGGAAAGATACGGAGCGACGGTATGGGGGAAGAGTATTTAGAAGTTTTTTCAGAACGTTTTGATGAAATAGTAGAGGATATAAAAGTACGTAATCTTTCCAAGAATAATATGCCTAAAATCATAGTAGGAACCGGGCTTTCAATAGTTTATGGAGTGCCGGGAATGAGCAAATTGGCAGAGGAATTAGATATAGAGATTAATGCTGGTAGTAAAAACAGTATTAAAAAAATGTGGAGTAAACGTTTTTCTGCAATTAAGACAGAAGGTCTTGAGGCTGGACTTGCAGGTTTGACACAAAAGGAACATGCATTAGTGGAAGTGATTAAGCCAATAACAGCAAAATTTATTTTAGATAAAGAAGAGGAATTACACGAATCCATTGGAGATAAGGATACTGGCTTTAGTAAGTTGTTGAACTACTTATGTGGTACGGTTAGTGAGAATAAAAGAATAATTGATATCATGACCCCTAATTATGATCGCATTATAGAAATTATATGTGATAAGTTGGGAATTGGAGTTATTACAGGATTTACAGGGAGTCTGTATGGTCAATTTGATGAAACACTATTGAATAATGCAGAGCAATTTCATAATTGTAAGGATCAAAAATGGATTCGGCTTTTTAAACCACATGGCTCTCTTAATTGGATCAACAAAGATGGTCGGGTATATTTAACGAATAACTATAGAGTTCTAAAGAGCAATATAGAAAATATTGAAATTGTTACACCAGGTACAACTAAGTTCGAGGTAGGGCTGACAAACAATATGTTTCGCTGTATGAGAGAAGAGTTTAATCAACTGCTTCGTTTGGATGGAAATTATTCTCTTTTGATATATGGGTATGGCTTTAATGATGAACATTTTGATACGGTGTTATATGATAGCTTTGATAAAAATGTTCTTATTATATCAAGGGATGTAAAAGCAGAAATTATAGATAGAGCTATGAAAGCAAAGAATATAACAATTTTCTATCATGAAGATGATAAAGAATTCATGATTTATAAGGCAAAGGAGTATCAGATTGATTTACCTTTATGGGATATTGACCAGTTTGCAGAAGTGTTTATTGGGTAAGCGAGGTGTTTTAGGTTGAGTGAGAATATTAATGATTATTTAGGGCAGGAAAATTGTATTGGTATAGTTGAAAGTGTAGATACAAGAAAAGTTGTAGTTAGTGTAGATAATGAAGCAGTACTTAATGCATTAAAAATAAATGATATTGTTATTTTAGCAGGAAGCAGAGCAGATGAAAAGCTGATTGGAATTTTGACTAAGGTAACAAAGAAACGAGTTGAAACAGATGAGGCAGAGTGGGATGAGGAAAATTCATTCTCCAATAACTGTTGCATCACGACATTAGTTGGAAGTTTTTATAATAAATTTGGCGCTGGCAAGGAAAGCAAATTTAAGCGTGCAATCAACACATATCCAGAGATTAATAGTAAGGTTTATCAGGCCAATGAAGCAGCAATGCAAATGATTATGAACGCTGTAAGTAGTAAGGCGACGGATGGAAAGAGTTTGGCGATAGGTAGTTTTGCAAGTAATCGGGAAGTGCCGGCAATATTGGATGGAAATAGATTTTTCCAAAGACACGCTTGTATTGTAGGAAGCACTGGTAGCGGAAAGTCCTATACGGTTGCAGGTGTTTTGGAAAAGGCTAATGAATTGCCACATTCTAATCTGATTGTATTTGATCTTCATGGGGAATATAACGAATTGTCATATGCTGATCAGATAAAGATATGCGATGAAACTGGTGGGCGGCATATTCCTTTATGGTTTTTCAACTATGAAGAGATTCACTCATTGTTTGTAGAATCATCGGAAGGTACATCGACAAATCAGAGAGCAGCCGTAATTAATTATGTTTTGCAGGAGAAAAAAGAGTATATTGCTAATAATATGAGCCATATTTCACCGGATGTTGTTACAGCAGATACGCCGGTTCCTTTCTCTGCAAAGGGATTAATGGCTTATTTGGAAGCACAGAATATTTTAGATGTAGATACGGGGGAAGTATATAAATCTGGTGCAAATGCAGGACAACCCAAGACAAAAAGGGGACAGTATTATGATAAATTGACCAATCTGATTACCCGCTTAAAAACAAAGATGGATGATAAAAAATATGCTTTTGTTTTTAATGAGACAGATACGGGTAATGCGGATTATCTAAATCAATTCGCTGCCAGAATAATGGGAAACAGTAGCCATAGAATTAAAGTAATCGACTTGTCCGAAGTACCATCTGATATGCTGGCAATTGTTATTGGTGTTGTGACTCGGTTGATTTACGACATTCAATTTTGGATGACACCTGCAAAAGGCGAGGTGCGCCATCCATTGGTGTTGGTATGCGATGAAGCGCATATATACATGTCAAACGATACTTCAAAAATGAAGGCTGTTGAGAAGCGTTCTCTTGAAATCTTTGAAAAGATTGCTAAGGAAGGGCGAAAATATGGAATTGGTCTGTTGATTATTTCCCAACGACCAGCTGAGTTAAATACTACAATCATGTCACAATGCAATAATATTGTCAGTTTAAAAGTGACCAATGATCGTGATAAGTCAGCAGTCGCCGCAATGCTGACAGATTCTTTGGTTGGTATTGTGGAAATGCTTCCCAACTTAGATGTTGGAGAATGTGTTGTTGTTGGCGATGCGATTATGCTGCCGTCAAAAATCATCTTAGACAAACCGCAAGAAGCACCAAAGAGTGCAACAATCGACTTCTGGGATCGTTGGTATGATGGCAATCAGACGGTATTTGACATAGACGCGGCAACGCTGAACTTGATTAAGCAGCAGCGCGGATAGAAACTAGTGAATAAAGGATAATTCTAAATTATC
>CAZHGE010000022.1:0-33639 GCA_964531805.1 uncultured Lachnospiraceae bacterium | reverse complement strand
ATATTGCGTGACCTGTATGGGCAGCTGAGTCCGGAACTGAAGGAAGAACTGCTGAGTTTTTGCACAGGTATGAAAGGATTGAAGATACTCAGGGATTCATTCTTTAAGGAAGTAATCAATCCTGAGTATGACCCGGAACGGCTGGAAAGTCTGTTGAGTGTGATGTTGGAACGGAAGGTTAAGATTGTACATATCCTGCCCAATGATTCCACAAGGATTTCAGATGAAACGTCTCTTCTGATTACGGATATCATTGTAGAGCTGGAGGACGGCTCGCTTGCCAATGTGGAGATTCAGAAGATTGGTTATGCTTTTCCGGGGCCACGAAGTGCATGCTATGCGGCGGACATGCTACTGCGTCAGTATAGGAGAGTAAGGGCACGGCAGGGAAAAGATTTTGCATACAGTCAGATCAAAAACGTATATCTAATTGTTATCTATGAAAAAAGTCCAAAAGAATTCAAAGAATTTCCCAACATTTTTTACCATCATGCAAGACAGGTATTTGACAGTGGATTAAAACTGGATTTGTTACAGGAATTTATTATGATACCACTTGACATATATCATAAAAGAGCAGATAATAAACCTATAGAAAACAAATTGGAAGCATGGCTTGCGTTTTTAACGGATGACAGACCGGAACGTATTCTGGAGCTGATCACGAAGTATCCGGAGTTTAAGCCAATGTATGAAACCCTTTATCAAATGTGTCTGGATGTGGAGAAGGTGATGAATATGTTCTTTTCAGAAGAATTGCGTATTTTAGACAGGAATACAGTGCAGTATATGATCGACGAGCAGCAGAAAGAGTTGGAAGAACAGCAGAAAGTAATAGTAGAGAATATGAAGCAGTTGGCTTTGCAGCGCGAGCAGATTAAAGACGGTATAAGAGAGATTGCTGAAAAGAAGGAGCAGATAGCCAGTCAGGGTAAGGAACTGGCGGAGCAGAAGGAGCAGATAGCCAGTCAGGGTAAGGAACTGGCAGAGCAGAAAGAGCAGATAGCAACACAGGATAAAGAGTTGGCAGAGCAGAAGGAGCAGATCGCCACACAGGATAAGGAACTAGCGGAGCAGAAGGATATAATAGCTGCACAGGCAGAGGAGATTGTCCAATTAAAGCAAGAATTAGAAAACCGTACAAAAGAATAAAGAAGTAAGAATTAGAAAATAGGCGGGATTATCCCGCCTATTTCAGGTTAATATCCTACTTCTTTTTTTGCTTTTTCATTGAATGGAAATTTTACATATGCTATACTTTATCAGATGGAAGCGAAAAAAAACTATCAAAAAGAATTGGAAAAAATAATAGTGTCTTTGGAGACACCCAAGAAGGTGTTTTTGCATAGTTGTTGTGCACCATGCAGTAGTTATTGTATGGAATATCTGCGACAGTATTTTGATGTGACGGTATTTTATTATAATCCTAATATTATGAATGAGGAGGAATACCATAAACGAGTGATAGAGCAGCAACGTTTGATTAATGCCTATAATCAGATAGACGAAATAGTCATAACTGCTGATGAAAATGTTGGTGTAACGGGAAAAAATGCAGTTCGAAAACTTCGCAAAATTGCATTTGCAGAAGGTAATTATGATGTAGATAGATACCTTGCTGCGATTAAAGGGCAGGAAGACTGCAAAGAAGGCGGCAATCGGTGCGGAAAGTGCTTTGAACTGCGTTTGAGAGAAACGGCAAGGATAGCAAAAGAACTGGAAATGGATTATTTTACTACGACTCTTACTATCAGCCCGCTTAAAAATGCGCAGTTGATCAATCAGATTGGAAATCAGATCGCTGAGGAAATGGGCATTACATTTTTACCATCGGATTTTAAGAAAAATAATGGATATTTACGCTCCATAGAATTGTCGGAGAAATACAATTTATACCGGCAAAATTACTGCGGATGCGATTTTTCCAAGAGATAAATCTTTTTACCCAAAGAAGACAATTAATTTTGAAAGGATATATAGATATGAAAAAAATACTGGATTTGATTTCAGAAGAAATGCAGCAGGCCTTTGAGGCTGCTGGTTATGACAGTAATTTAGGAAAGGTGACTCTTTCGAATCGTCCGGACCTTTGTGAATATCAGTGCAATGGTGCTATGGCAGGTGCAAAGTTATATAAAAAAGCTCCTATCATGATTGCAAATGATGTAGCAGCTAAATTAGCGGACAGCAAGATTGTAGAAAATGTAGAAGCTGTAAATCCGGGCTTTTTAAATATGGATCTGAACAAAGAATATTTGGCTGATTACTTACAGAAGATGGCCGAGGATGAGAAGTTTGGTATGGATATGCCGCCTCAGCCGAAAAAACTTATGATCGATTACGGCGGACCAAACGTGGCAAAACCTTTACATGTAGGACATTTACGTTCTGCTATTATTGGTGAAAGTATCAAACGTATTGTGCGCTATGCCGGACATGAGATTATCGGAGACATTCATTTAGGTGACTGGGGACTGCAGATGGGCCTTATTATCACCGAATTACAGGAACGCCAGCCGGATTTAGTTTATTTTGATGAAAATTATGAAGGGGAATACCCGACAGAGGCTCCTTTTACAATTTCTGAATTGGAAGAAATCTATCCAACTGCTTCTGGTAAATCAAAGGAAGATGAAGTATACAAAGAAAAAGCAATGCAGGCAACTTTTAAATTGCAGTCAGGAGTACGTGGATATCGTGCTCTTTGGAAACATATTTTAGCAGTGTCCGTAGCAGACCTTAAGAAAAATTATGCGAATTTGAATGTAGAATTTGATCTTTGGAAGGGTGAGTCCGATGTCCATGACGTAATCCCTGAAATGGCAGAAAAAATGAAACAGGATGGTTATGCTTATGTCAGCGAAGGTGCTCTTGTAGTAGATGTTAAGGAAGAAACAGATACCAAAGAGATTCCGCCTTGTATGATTTTAAAATCGGATGGAGCTTCATTATATACTACAACGGATCTTGCAACTATCATGGAGCGTATGAAAGAATATAATCCGGATAAAATCATTTATCTGACAGATAAGCGCCAATCCCTGCATTTTGAGCAGGTGTTCCGTTGTGCAAGAAAGACAAAGCTGGTGAAACCTGAGACCGAATTATTACACATCGGATTCGGTACGATGAATGGAAAAGATGGAAAGCCATTTAAGACAAGAGATGGCGGTGTTATGCGTTTAGAGCATCTTCTTGCTGATATTAATGCTGAAATGCTGCGTAAGATGACAGAAGGCAGGGAAATGGATACGCAGGAGGCAGAACGCACTGCTCAGATTGTAGCCCTTTCTGCTGTAAAATATGGTGATCTTTCAAACCAGGCATCCAAGGATTATGTGTTTGATATTGACCGTTTCACTTCTTTCGAAGGAGATACAGGACCATACATCCTTTATACAATTGTTCGTATTAAGTCCATCTTGGCAAAATATGTACAGAGCGGTGCATCTTTAGAAGGCATTCAGATTCAGACACCGGATACGAAACATCAGAAGGATTTGATGATTGAGATTTCCAAGTTTAATGCCATGATGGAAAATGCTTATGAAGAAAGTGCACCACATAAAATCTGTGCGTATATTTATGATTTATGTAATGCGTTTAACAGCTTCTACCATGAGACTAAGATTATGGCAGAAGAAGATGAGAATAAGAAGGCTGGATACATCGCACTCTTAGTACTTTGTAAGAACATTTTAGAAACCTGTATTGATCTATTAGGATTTGAAGCACCGGACCGTATGTAACATGAACACATGTAACATGAACGCGGACATGAATACTCCATTCATGTTGCGTTCATGTCCGATATAGAGTTTAAGAAGTGTGGAGGGGATTTATATGATTTTCAAGTGTAAAAATTGTGGTGGCAATTCTGTATATAATCCGGAAAAAAAGATGATGTACTGTCCCCATTGTGAGAGTGAAGATTCACAGGAAAAACTGGATGGTGTGGGATTGACTCAGTGTGGCAACTGCGGTGCTCCTATGGAGGTACCGGACCATACATCTGCTATGAAATGTGAAAACTGTGGCAGTTATCATATATTTGAAGAACGCATCAGTGGGGAATATGAGCCTCATTTGATACTGCCTTTTCAGATTAGTAAAAAACAGGCAGTGGATATTTTGAAAAAAGAATTTGGAAAGCGTGTGTTTACACCCTCCACATTCTTATCACATGCAAGTATTGAGAAAATGGAAGGCTCTTATGTGCCGTTTTTCCTATATGATTTTCATGCGGATGCGAGATATAGTGCACAGGGAACGAAGGTGCGCAGCTGGAGCAGCGGAGACTACCGCTATACAGAGACTTCCTATTTTGCAATCGAAAGAGATATGGATGTCGATTTTGATAATATTCCGGTAGATGCATCTGTCCGCTTAGAAGACAGTACGATGGATCTGTTAGAGCCATACGATTATAAAGCATTGGAAACTTTTAAAGCACAGTATATGTCAGGATTTGAAGGAGAAATTTGTACGGACAATGCAATCGCATTACAAGAAAGAGCAGAAAAGAAAGCGAAAAAAGATACTCATGCCTTGATTCGTGATTCTGTAACAGGTTATGCCACTGTGACACAGGAATCAGAGCATATCAATTTACAGAAAAAAGCCTGTGATTATGCTCTTTTACCTGTATGGATTTATGATTTCCAGTATCAGGGACAGACCTACCGTTTCCATGTAAATGGTCAGACGGGTAAAGTAATCGGGAAAACACCGGTAGCCCATAAAAAAGTGGCTGGTTATAGTGCGACTGTATTTGCACTTAGTCTGATAGCGGGATTTCTGCTAAGAACCTTATCAATGCTTTTCTAAGCAGAGGATTTGAAATGGAAAAAATACTAATTGTAGAAGATGAAGAACCCATTAACCAGCTCGTGAAAATGAATCTTAAGCTGGTGGGCTATGAATGTGATCAGGCTTTTGATGGGAAAGAAGCACTTGAAAAGATTGCAGTAAATAAATACGATTTGATTATTCTAGATATTATGCTTCCATACCATGATGGATTTGAAATTATGAAGGAAATTAAGGATACGCCAGTCTTTTTTGTGACGGCAAAGGATAATATTGAGGATAAAATCAATGCTTTTTCCATTGGAGCAGAGGATTATATTGTAAAGCCTTTTGATATTTTGGAACTGCTTGCAAGAGTCAATGTAATCCTTCGCAGACGAAAATCTTCTGGAAAGCGAATTACAATTGATCATATTGAAGTGGATATGGAAGGACGTAAGATTTATGACAAAGGTAGTCTGGTGGAGGTGACACCCCAGGAATTCGGATTGTTAGAAGCCTTGATATTAAACCGGAATCTTGCCTTGTCCAGAGAAAAATTATTGGAACTGGCATGGGATTATTCCTATGGCGGTGACAGCAGAACTGTAGATGTACATATCCAGAAACTTCGTAAGAAACTGGGACTGGAAGATCGGATTAAAACGGTCTACAAAGTAGGATACCGTTTGGAGATGGATTAACAGTATGAAATTTTGGAAAAAGACATTCTTGGCGGTATTGATTCCTTTTGTAATTGGAATCAATGCTGCTATTTTTTTTATAACGCATATCAATTATTCTACAATGCTTGCAAATGAAGTACATACAACTGCGTTATCAGCTTATTATGTTGCGGAGTCATTTTATACGGAATTTGCTACGCTGGATGGCTGGAATGTACTAAGTTCGGATAATAAGAAGCACGTTTTTTCTGAACTGGCAACGTTGTATAAGCGTAACGGAGTTCTTTTGCAGTATTGGGAAAATGATAAGCCGGTTTATACAATTGGCGGATTAAAGGAACTGGATATTAATTGGGAGAAAGCAAGTGATACCACAGGGATTCTTTCAAATGGGAAATATGCAGCAATCCAGTATAATGACAGGGAGTATTTGGTAATCCGCATGCCGCTTGGTTATCCATTTGAAAACAGTGATGTGGTGTATATTCATCCAATGGAAGATATGGCAAAAGCCAGACGGGATATGCTTTGGGCAGCTATTTCAGCTGAATGTGTCGTTATTTTAGCAGCGGCTACGATACTGTATTTTATGATCCGCAGAATGATGAAGCCATTGCAGAGTCTGTCTGTGGCAGCAAAGGATATCGCGGAAGGGGAATATGGCAAAAAAATTGAGATTCATGGAAAAGATGAAGTGGCGCTGCTGGCACAGAATTTTAATGAGATGTCAGACAGTTTGGAAGAAAAAATCGAACAGCTGAGGCAGTCAGATTTGGAAAAGCAACAGTTCATCGATAATTTAGGGCATGAATTGCGAACACCGCTTACGACTATTTCAGGGTATGCAGAATATTTACAGATGGCACCCGCGGATGAAGAAGAGCGTTTGAGCGCATTGGGGTATATTACGTCCGAGACAAGACGTCTTTCTAAATTGTCAGATTCTCTTCTTAAATTGGCAATGCTTAGGGTGGATGAGATTGAAAAGAAGGAAATACCATTTACCAGGTTGACAGACAAACTGGTGGATGGATTTGCAGGGAATCTTGCAAAAAAAGGAATTGCACTTTGTATTGATAAAAGAGAGGGAATTCTGATTGGAAATGAAGAATTAGTATACAGTCTTTTATCCAATCTTGTGGAAAATGCTTCCCGTGCGTGTGAAGAAAAAGGACATATTTATGTGTCCATAGAAGAATATAACGAGGGTGCTTTTGAAGGACGGAAAAATGGTCTTACGGAATTTGCCCGGATACGTGTAAGAGACGACGGAATTGGTATGCGTAAAGAAGAAGTGGAAAAGATAACCGATGCATTTTATCGGGCGGATAAAGCTAGAAGCCGTAAATCCGGCGGGATTGGTCTTGGAATGACTTTATGTCGTCAGATTGTGAAATGCCATGATGGCAGCATGGAATGTGATTCCGTATTGGGGGAAGGCACGGCGGTTACCGTATTGCTTCGTAATTGGAGATAATTTTTACAACTTGAACATAACTTTATTAAAACTTTGAGATATTACTTTATTATGATAGGAGTATCTCAAAATTTTTTTGTGGAAAGGATATATATTATGAAACGAAATATTCGAATCAGCGGTATATTGCTGGCAGCTCTGCTTCTGGCGGGTTGCGGAGAGAAAGAAGAGGAAATCAAAAATCAGATTACAATTGCTTCTTATGATGCGGCGAATACTGCTTCGGAATATGTGAAAAGAGGAGATCTGGATACTGGAGAAACGGCGTTCTTAATGCTGGAGTCTTCAGAATCCATAGAATATACTTTTGGAGAAACGGGGTTATTGATTGAAAAAGTATATGTTTCAGAAGGAGATGAGGTGACAAAAGGGACCTTACTTGCCGAAGCAGATAATGAAACAATTAAAATGAATTTGAAAAAGGCTGAAACAAAAACGGCTTCAGTGACGGAAAATATCATTCATTACACTTCTTTGCTGGAAACAGAAAAAGAGAAGAATATAGATAAAGAAGAAGAGGATATTCATAACCTTGACCAGATTAGTCGGTATGAATTGAAATTAGTAGAATTAAATGATGATTTAATAATAAGCCAAAAAAAGACGGATGAATGGAAGACGCAGCTTGCTGGTACACAGATTTATGCCAGTATGGATGGTTGCGTGGAATATGTAGGGGAATATGGAAATGGTATAACCTCAGATGATAAGATGCCTTTTATTAAGTTAGGTACTACAGATCAGGTATTTACAGGAACAATTAAGGGTGAAAGTGATTTTACAGAAGGTCAGAAGATAGAGATTACCATAAAGGAAAGTAGATATGAGGCCTCCATTGTTTCGGTAGAAAAAATGGAAGAAGAAACGATACTTCGTGTGGTCGCAAATGAGTATGTGGATTTGACGGGTGTGAGTTTTGCTGAGTTTATGTGGAATGAAGAACATTTAGAAGATGTTTTGTATGTGCCTACAGAAGCAATTGTAACAGTGGGCGGTGAACATTATGTGTATGTGTATGATGAGAAGGGATTTCCAGATCCTGTAAAAGTCATTGTAGGAAAGATGGGAAGTAAATACACCAGTATCACAAACGGTGTTATGGAAGGTGAATTAGTAGAACTGTTTTAGTCAAACAGTAAAGTAACGGGAGAAAGAGAATGAAGCAAAGAAATCTTTATGAAATAAACCGTAGAAGAATATACACAAGAAACAAACGGTATATGGCATTGATATTATCTACTGCATTAAGTATAAGTCTTCTTTCAGGGTGTGGAGCATACGCAGGAGAACAGACAGTTCCGGAATTATTAGAACCAATTGAAATCACACTGACTGGGAAAAAGGCAGTTCGTGGAAATATTCAGGATATAGAAGCCTACAAAGGCAGTGTGAAAGCTGACAGTGTCAGCTATGCATTTGTCCAAAGCACCTATGTGCAGGATATGACAGTTCATGTGGGACAATACATAGAAAAAGGAGATTTAATCGCTCGTGTAAATACGCAGTCCTATGAAAAAGAACTGGCTGATCTTAGAGCAGAGGTTAATTATCTTACAACAATCAATGCTATTGAGACGCAGCTGGCAGATAATCAGGTAAAAGACAGTGAGATTAATTTCAATCAGATGCGTGAAAAGTACACTGGCTCTGGATCAGGTTTAGAGGATGCCCAAAAGCAGATAGATGAGCAGATTAAGCAAAATGAGTTTGATGCAAAGGAAAGATTGTTTGCTATTGAAAATAAGAAGGCTGAGTTAACTTCTTTGCAGCAACAGAACAGCAGTGGAAATATCTATGCTTCTGAAAGTGGTTATTTGACCTATGTAAAAGATTTTTCTGTCGATAATCCAACTGGTTATGTGAATGCAGGAGAGATAGTAGCGGTTACAGCAAAGAATGATTCTTATTATATAGGAAGTACGATGCCTTTGGTAACGGCGAGAGAAGCAAGTTATATTTATGCTCAGATTGGAGATAAACAGTATGAACTGACATACATGCCATATGAAGATAACCAGTTAAAACGGGCTGCTAACGAAGGTGTCACTTTAGAAAGCCGTTTTATTTGTGAAGAAGATATAAGTGGTTTGGCAGGTTGTGATGTAACCGTATTTGTTGTAAGCAATTATAGGGAAAATGTTCTTTCCATCAGCCCGGATGCTCTTTTTACAGAAAACAATGCTAATTTTGTATATCTGCTTGTAGATGGTGAAAAAGTAAAGCAGGAAGTGGAAACAGGTGTCCATACTAAAAATGCAGTAGAAATTATATCTGGTATTGAGGAAGGGGATGAAGTATATAGTCAGTCCAGTGATATTCCAGGCAGCAAATACAGTCTTGTGACCGTGGAAACATCCACACTGGATATTACAAAGCGGTATGACACCGCAAAGTTGGCATATCCACTTGTGACCCAAGTGGTCAATAATGTGGATGGTGCAAAAGTGCAGGAAATCCGTGTGAAAAATGGACAGGAAGTGAAGGCAGGGGATATCATTGCGGTCTTAGAAGCGGGAAGTGGAAACAGTGTGGTGTTGGATAATAGTACTGACATTGCAAATCTGAAACGAAATTATGAATATGAAATGGCGATTTATCAAACAGAATTAGAAGAACTGCTGGAGCAGGAAAAAGAGATGGTGGAAAACGAAAATAATGGTACTGCTCTTTATAAGCGCCATGTATTAAAAATAAGTAATTTACAGTTAAATATGCAGAAAGAAACTGCAGTCTATGAATATGAAACTGGAAGACTGCAGAGGGATTATGCACAGAATGTAAAAGAAAATGGTCAGATTTATATTAAGGCAGACAGGAATGGAGTGATAAAGGAACTGGCTTCCTTGTCTGAAGGCTATAGTTTAGAAAAAAACACTTTGATTTGTAAGATTATAGATCCTGATTTCACCTGTGTAAAATTGTTTGCGGATGGAGTAAAGATGCCGGTTGGAAGCAGAGTGAGTATCGTAAGAGGCATTATGGATGGAGAATTGACAGGGACTGTTGTTTCTTCTATTCCAGAAGTGCAGGGCGGCATTTATCCGAATGGAATGTATATCAGAGAAAAAAGTTCACAGACAAAGGATGCAGTCTACATTGTGTTAGATAAAGAAGATGTGTATGAAAAACTAGGTTCTTTTGGAGTGAAAGTAAGTGTATGGAATGTTGAGAATGCCATTGTAGTAGATAATGATTGCATATATACACAGGGAGACAGTAAAACAGGAAAAAGGTATGTATGGGTAAGCGAAGATGGTAATTTATCGAAACGTTATGTGACGATAGGATATTTAGATGGTGATGTAGCGTGGATTGTGCAGGGACTGAATGAAGGCGAGCAGATTGTGTTAGAAAAAGGACAGGAGGAGGCAGAATAATATGATACGGTTTACTTTTCAAAAACTGATCCATAAAAAATGGCTGAATCTTTGTACTTTTTTAGGCATGATTTTGTTAATCGGAATCGCAGTGGGAAATACCTTGTACGAAGGAGCTGCTTTAAACCGTGTGTTACAGACACAGTTTGATACTTATATTGGAGAGCAGAATGCTTATCCCGCTAAAATTTCTGTGGTGTATCCAATGGAATTTGAGGAAGGGCAGGAACTGGCAATAGAAGCAGAGACAGCGCTTTTGCAGATGAAAGAAGCGATTCTTGCAAAGGTTGGCTGCAATGTGAATGAAGAAATCTTTTCGATTGCAAGTGAAAGCCTTCATTGTATTCCGCAGTATAAGCCGGATGATTCTAAACAGGAGTACTTTTTTATTCCTACCTATTTACAGGATATGGAGTATCATACGGAAATATTAAAGGGCTCCATGTATGCAGAAGAAGCGGATGAAGAGGGAATTTATGAATGTATCATCAATGAGCGGATCGTAGCTTCTTATAATATATCAGTGGGTGAACTTTTAAATTTTGATGCGGTTAATACAGAAGATGGAAAGCCGGTTGTGATGCGGGTTGTGGGTATTTTTAAAGAATCCGATGCGCACGATGCATTCTGGGTAAAAGCGCCCAACGATTATGAAAAGAATATTTTTATCAGTAAAACAGCCATGAATGATCTGATGGACAGACGGAAGATTGAAAAAAAGGGTTCTGTCGAAATATGCTATGATGTGTTGTTTGATTATGAAAATCTTAGTTATAAAAAAGCATCAGAAGTGAAAAGTGGTGTTGAAGACTTAGTGAATGGGGAGTTTCCCTATGGCCGTGCAAAGGTGACTTCTGATTTGTCAGGTGTGTTGGAACAGTTTGAACAGGCAGCGGCAAAAGTAAAGGCAACCATGCAGACCCTGCAGGTTCCACTATATGTATTATTACTGGCATTTCTTTACATGGTGTCTTCTCAAGTATTTGATATGGAGCAGAATGAAATTGCCATGTTAAAAAGCCGTGGTGTCAGCAGAGGTCAGATTTTACTTATTTATCTGCTTCAGTCCTTTGTATTGGCGTTTGTGGGTGCTATACCGGGACTTTTCCTCGGAATTTTGCTGACAAAAGTTCTTGGCAGTGCGAATGCTTTTATGGAATTTGTCAATCGAAGCAGTATGCAGATTATATGGGATGAACGATTGGTAATTACCCTTGTAGTGATGATTGCAGTAGCGGTTCTGTTTATGACACTGCCGGCATTAAAGTATACAGCACTCAGCGTTGTAGAAATTAAAGGGAAAAAATTAGAAGAGTCAAAAGCAGCCTGGCAGAAATATTTTGTGGATGTGATTATTATGGGTATTGCCATTTACATCCGGTACAGCCTTTCCAAGCAGCAGGATGCCATCACCCAGCAGATTTTAAAGGGGGAGTCTGTTGACCCAATCCTGTTTTTGAGTTCCGTTTTGTTTATTTTAGGCTGTGGTCTCTTTTTCCTGCGGATTTTAAAGGGATTTACGAAACTGGTATATAAACTGGGACAAAAACATTGGAAACCGGCCTCATATGTTTCTTTTTTACAGCTGATTCGTACATCTAAGAAATTGAACTTTATTAGTGTTTTTTTGATACTGACTATTGCCATGGGTATTTTCTATGCGGATACAGCAAGAACCATGAATACGTCCATGGAAGAGCGGGTGCGCTATGATAATGGTGCGGATATCGTAGTACGGGAACAGTGGAAAAATAATCTTCCCACTGTAAAACGCTATGGCGGCATTGTTTCTTATGAAGAACCGGATTATATGCGTTATTCGGAGCTTTCTTCAGAAGTAGATAGCATGACAAGAGTTATAAAAGATACCAATATGAAAATCCTTTATGAAGGCAGGGTAATCGGTGAAAATCAGCTGATGGCTGTTCATACGAAGGAATTTGGTGAAACTGCATGGATGAAAGATGGAGGATTGGATAAGCACTGGTATCATTATTTAAATGATTTGGGCCAGAATCCGAATGGAGTGTTGGTCTCCTCTAATTTCAGGGATCAATATGGAGCAGTGGAAGGAGATCGTATTCAATATTCCTTAATGGATGAACTGGAAAATACCAGAGCCTTGCAGACAGCAGTTATTGTGGGATTTGTGGATATGTGGCCCGGTTATTCTCCTTATAAAACGGTAGAAAATGCGGATGGAAGTATTAGTTATTCGGATAACTATCTAATCGTTGCCAATTATGCCCAGGTAGTCAATGTATTTGGTGCAACCCCATATGAAATCTGGTTTAAAACAGACGAGGGTTCCTCTCTTTTAACCAATTTTGCAGAGGAAAAAGGAATCGAATTGTTAGAGGTAAAAAGTACATCGGATGATCTGATTCGAAATAAAACGGATGCAGTGGTACAACTGACCAATGGACTTTTGACGATTAGTTTTATTATTGTCATGATCCTTTGTACGGTTGGATTCTTGATTCACTGGACCTTATCCATTAAGAAACGGGAATTGATGTTTGGCATCTATCGTGCAATGGGTATGGGTATGAAAGAAGTCATTTGGATGCTTTTACATGAGCAGATATTTGCATCCGTACTTTCTTTGGTGGCCGGAGCCGGTGTTGGATTTGTTGCGGCCTATCTGTATATTCCGCTTGTGATGATTGCGTATCTTCCAGGCAGACATGTTCTTGCCGTTTCTGTAATTACGGCGGTTAAGGATATGGCACAGATTGGTATTGTAGTAGCAGTAATGTTGACAGTCTGTTTTGTGGTTCTTTCAAAGGTAGTAAAAAATATGAAGATTGCACAGGCATTAAAATTAGGGGAGGACTAATATGGAAACCATGATTAAAACAAGTGGATTAACCAGAACGTTTCCATTAGATGGTGGAAATTCCATAACAGTATTAAAAGGAATTGATATTGAGATTCCCAGTCAGTCCCTGACTATTTTAAAGGGGAGATCCGGTTCTGGTAAGACGACATTATTAAATATATTAAGCGCTTTGGATCTTCCAAGCACGGGTTCTGTTCATTTCGCTGGAAGGGATATGACAAAAATGACGGAAGCCGACAGAGAGCAGCTGCGCCGTATGGAAATGGGCTATATTTTCCAAGCGGTGGCACTGGTTCCGGTCATGAATGTATATGAAAATGTGGAATTTTCCCTGCGTTTGTCCGGTTATAAGGGCGATCGAAAGGCGCGCGTGGAAGAATGTTTAAAGCGTGTGGGAATGAGCAAGCGGATGACCCATATGCCTTCCGAACTTTCCGGAGGTGAGCAGCAAAGAGTAGCCATTGCAAGAGCTTTGGCCCATAATCCCAAGGTGGTATTTGCAGATGAACCGACAGGAGCATTGGATACGGACAACGGTCTGATGGTAGTAAAATTATTTAAAGAATTGGTAGAAAAAGAGGGAGTTACCATTGTAATGACGACCCATGACCCAAGCTTAATGCAGCTTGGAGACGTAGTATTTGAGATGGAGGATGGTGAGATTCATGACAGATCAGATGATAGTATGTGATGGTCTTGTAAAAATCTATAAAACAAAGACCGTGGAAGTTATGGCACTGCAGGGTCTGGACATGAGTGTAAAAAAAGGCGAGCTGATGGCTATTATCGGAAACAGCGGTAGTGGTAAATCCACTTTCTTAAATATGGTAGGCGGTCTTATGAAGCCTTCAGCCGGTTCCTTATATGTGGATGGAAAAGATCTTTTTGCAATGTCTGAAAAGGAATTGGTTAAATACAAAAGAGAAACCGTTGGATTTGTATGGCAGAAAAGTTCGAAGAATTTATTTCCCTATCTGACTGCGATTCAGAATGTCATGGTTCCCATGGAGTTTTCTTCTGAAAAATTGAGCGAGAGTCAGAAACATGCCAGAGCAGCTGAACTTTTGAATATGGTGGGGATGTCTCATAGAAAGGATAGTTTACTGCATCAGATGTCCGGTGGGGAGCAGCAGAGGGTAGCTATTGCCATTGCATTGGCAAATAAACCAAAGTTACTGTTAGCAGATGAACCGACCGGAGCGGTCGATCAAAAAACATCACTGATGATACAGGATATGTTCCGGACCTTGAATCGGGAACTGGGACTTACGATTGTTATCGTAACCCATGATATTTCCCTGGCTAAGAAAGTTGACAGAGTTGTCATGATTCGGGATGGTAAGATCAGCAGTGAGCGTGTCATGAAGCAGGACTATGTGGAGAGACTCAAGCATTTAGATGATAGAGGACTGGAGAGTATCGGAGCGGAGGAAAGCACTCAGGAAGAGTTTGCAATTCTTGACCGGGCTGGTCGAGTACAGCTTACCAAGGAAATTCTGGAGCAGGCCGGTATTGAAGGAAACCGTGTAAAACTGGAAGTGGAAGACGGAAAAATCATTATTACACAATAAAAAATAGAAATGGACTTTGTCTTTGGATGAAGTCCATTTTTGTTACAACATTTTTGTTACAATAAGACGACTCGCAAAGTATGCCGGCGTTTGGTTTACAGGAGCAATCATTCATATTGAAATAAAGAAAAGAAACGCATATAATAGAAGCGTGTTTTAAGAGGAAGAAAGCAGGCGGCTTATATGCGTCTGAAGAAAACAGAATGTGTGAGGCGAGAATATGAAAGAATATTTACGTTTTTTTAGTATTCCCTTTGGATTAGTGGGAATTTTAGCGGTAGTTACTCTTGTAATGTCGATTGCAAAGGGTGGATCAAATGTAGAAACTGTTGCCAGTGGCAATACCCAGCGAAGTACAACGGAGCGAGTGTTTGATTACGCGGATAAAATGACAGATGCAGAGGAAGACAAACTGCGTGAAGAGATTGCAGAAGCAGAGACCAAGACACGGTGTGATATTGTAGTGGTTACTTTGAATGAATCACTGGTAGAATATGCAGCCCAGTATGAGGATATCATTGGACCGGTAGCTATATCAGAATGTGTTATGGTGTATGCAGATAATTTTTATGATGAGAATAAGTTTGGATATGAAAAAGCCCATGGTGACGGCGTATTATTCTTAGATAACTGGTATCGGGAATCGGATGGCCGCGTACATTCATGGATGTCCACAAGTGGAAGGGCAGAGACTAAATATTCCTCTTCCATGATAGATGATTTATTAACAAAGTCTTTAGTTAACGTAGAGGATGATCCATACGGTGCATATTCTAAAATGGTTAAACTATTTGTAAGTGATATGACAGGCGGATCTGGAAATGCAGCAAATATTTTTAATCCTCTTTACATATTCATTGCAGCAGTAGTAATTGCAGTCGTATTTTTAATCGTGAACTGGTCCTCAAAAAAAGGAAAACGTACGACAACGGACCGAACCTATGTGGTTGGCGGCAATGCTACTTTCAGACGCAGAGAAGATCGTTTCTTATATAAGAATGTAACGAAGCACAAAATTGAAAAGAGTTCTTCATCAGGCGGTGGTGGAGGACATCATCGTTCAGCCGGTGGACACAGCCATGGCGGCGGTGGACACAGCAGGTAACGTATATGGGCTCTATGGTATGCTTTTGGACACGCTCTCGCTAAATTAAAAACGTAGCGGTACTAAGTTCGCAAAATACGCAAACAAAGTACCGACGTTTTTAAATTGTCCGTAAAGCATACCATAGAGCCCTTTATATATCGCAGAGCGAAAATGCAATATTTAAAGCCTCAGACAATGTAAAACCAAGCCGCTTAATAGTAGAGTCGATGTCTTTTGCTGTTACGTACATATTGTTCATGTCATGAAAAGTATTTTGTAATTCCGGATCGTCGTGATGCAGATGACCAATTGCATCATTTACGATGGTGGCAGCATCTACAACAGTAGGAACACCAATGGCGATAACGGGAATACCTAGAGATTCTTCTGTAAGGGAATTTCGATGATTGCCCACGCCGGAGCCAGGCTGGATGCCGGTATTGGTAATTTGAATGGTACGTGTTAAACGGCGAGTGCTTCTGGCTGCCAATGCATCAATTACAACAATTACATCCGGATTGGTGGAATCCACAACACCACGGATAATTTCAGCTGTTTCCATGCCGGTTTTTCCCATGACTCCGGGAACAATACTGCTGATTGCATGTATTTTTTCACAAGCATAGGCGGCATGACCAAACTGACGGAGCATATGTCTGGTAATATTTAAATGGTCCACGACCTCAGGACCAAGTGCATCTGCTGTAACATCACGATTTCCAAGCCCTACTACTAGAATGGATTTTTCTTCTTTAAAATCAGGAAGTAGTTGTCTGAGTTGTTTTGCAATTACTTCGGACACTTCTCTATGGTAATCCTCATCAGGTTCTGTTAAATGGTCAGCTTCTAAAGTAATATAAGTACCAATGGGTTTTCCCATGGCTTTCGCACCGTTTTTGGTTGTGATTTGTACATGGGTTACCTGAACGGTGTCTTCAGCATCACTGAATGTGTTTACGATTACACCACGCATTTCACCATTTGCTTCTTCAATAAATTCACGTGCCTCTAGTGCAAGGTCAGTTCGGATTGGAAAATTTGCCATAGGAAGTCCTTTCTTCTTATCACATATTATGATAAGATTGCATGTAGTATTTTATGCGGTCTTAGACTATTTTTTGCAGAAGAATCTTTTTTATGTAAAAAAAATTAAGAAAAGAAAAAACAATTTAAAATATCTATTGACAAGTTGGAAAGATTAACCTACAATAATAAACGCGTGTTTACATCGAATCGTCCGTGTCCGGCTTAGATGTATCACTTACCAGTAACATAGATGAATGATCAGGAGGTGTAGATCTTGGCTAATATCAAATCCGCAAAAAAGAGAATCTTAGTAAGCAGAGCTAATGCAGAGCGTAATAAAGCAATCAAATCTGGCGTTAAGACTTCTATTAAGAAAGTATACGCTGCAATTGATGCTAATGATAAAGAAGCTGCAAAGGCTGCTTTAGTAGAAGCTACAGCGACTATTGATAAGGCAACTTCTAAGGGAGTATATCATAAAAATACTTCTTCTAGAAAAGTATCCCGTCTTGCAAAGTCTGTAAATGAAATGGCTTAATAAATGAAATTTTAAAGACACTCGTACCGTCATGCGAGTGTCTTTTTGTGCGTTAGCAATGAGTCCGGGCGCACGAGAGAAAAAGGGTATGCGCGCAAGCTTGCTTGCAGACGCATACCCTTTTTCTCTCGTACATGCGGCGAATGCCGCATCACATGGATAGCTTTGCTATCCATGTGGGCAGGGCCTAACAGAATCAAAAGGTTAATTTTGTCATATACTCCCTAACACATAGCATATCTTACTGTATGGAAATGAAAAGGAACATGCATAGGGCGGTCAGTCTTATTATCATCTGCTTAATCTTAGGAGTACTTTTTAGTACGGATGGCAACAAGGAGCCGACAGTAGAGTATATATTATCCGATAAAGAAATATTAGGTCAGGAAGTAGAGTGGGAACTGGTAAAAACACATCTGCCTATTCTTTCTTACTTGTTTCATGAACAGAATGGGGACAATGTTTACGAGCAGTATGTGGTGCAGTGGTTTCCTGTTTATCGCTATCTGACCGATCAGGAGGTATTGGCAAAAGAGAAGGATAATTGGGAAGAACTGGCGATTGGCACAGAATTGGAAAAAGGCTTGTTGGAAGAAAATGCAAGGCCATCAGTCGATGCACAGGAGAATGAAGAGGAACATTCTGTAGAAGAAATGGAAAACCCAGAAAGCGTTGAAACTGTTGAGGATACTGTGGATGTCTCTGAAATATTTCTGACTCCATCGGATTTTATTCCTGTTTCGCAGAAACAAAAAGAATATGACTGGTCAGTTTATACCGATATGGCAGCAGTGCGTAAGGAATTTTTTGCTGTTGATGCTACAACGGATATCGATGATGAGCGGATTAGTCCACAGACACTTTTGGAAAAAGATATCTCTCTATCAGAAGGAAATGGAGGACCACAGATTTTAATCTATCATACCCATTCACAGGAGACTTTTGCGGATTCTATACCGGGAGATTCGAATACGTCCATTATAGGAGCTGGGGAATATTTAGCAGGACTTTTGCATGATACTTATGGCTATGAGGTGTTACATCATACCGGAGAATATGATGTGGAATCGCGGGATTATGCGTATTCTAATGCTCTGCCAAATATCGAGGCGGTTTTAGCGGAATATCCATCCATTGAGGTGGTAATCGATCTGCATCGTGATGCGGTTGCGGATGATACCAAATTAGTGTCCCAGCAGAATGGTAAAACAGCGGCTCAGGTTATGTTTTTTAATGGTCTGTCTTATACAAAGAAGCAAGGAGATATTGCCTATCTTGAAAATCCATACATAGATGACAATTTGGCGTTTGCTTTTCAGATGCAGGTGCTTTGTAATGAGTATTATCCGGGACTTACCCGACGTATCTATTTAAAGGGCTACCGTTATAATATGCACTTGTGTTCTAAGTCGCTTCTCATTGAACTTGGTGCTCAGACCAATACCTGTGATGAGGCGAAAAATACACTGGACATTGTGGCACATGTGCTGGATATGTGTCTTTCAGGTTGACCGCACAAATTCCCTTTGATATACTAAAGAATAGTTTTGAAATACGAAAAAGCAGAGG
This sequence comes from uncultured Lachnospiraceae bacterium, assembly GCA_964531805.1. Taxonomy (GTDB): domain Bacteria; phylum Bacillota; class Clostridia; order Lachnospirales; family Lachnospiraceae; genus RGIG8767. Next base: position 14,678 of record CAZHGE010000022.1, on the reverse strand, counting down.
TATTACATGGCAAAGATAGATCAGTCAAAAATCAGAAATTTCTGTATCGTGGCACATATTGATCACGGAAAAAGTACATTGGCAGACCGTATCATCGAGCATACGGGGCTTCTTACCAGCCGCGAGATGCAGGAACAGATTTTAGATAATATGGATATTGAGCGTGAACGTGGTATCACAATCAAGGCACAGACTGTTCGTACCGTTTATAAGGCAAAGGATGGCGAAGAGTATATTTTTAACCTGATTGATACACCGGGACACGTGGATTTTAACTATGAAGTAAGCCGGGCGCTTGCGGCCTGTGACGGCGCAATTTTAATTGTGGATGCTGCACAGGGAATTGAAGCGCAGACATTGGCAAATGTGTATCTGGCATTGGACCATAATCTGGATGTTTTTCCGGTTATTAATAAAATTGATCTTCCGAGCGCAGAACCGCAGAGAGTCATTGATGAGATTGAAGACGTCATCGGTATTGAAGCACAGGATGCACCTCAGATTAGTGCCAAAAACGGTATTGGTATTGAGGAAGTGTTGGAACAGATTGTAGCCAAGATTCCGGCACCAAAAGGAGATGCGGATGCGCCGCTTCAGGCTCTTATTTTCGATTCCCTTTACGATTCTTACAGAGGTGTCATTGTATTCTGCCGTATTATGGAAGGAACCGTTACCAAGGGAACGCCGATTAAGATGATGGCAACCGGTGCCACAGCTGAGGTTGTGGAAGTGGGTACTTTCGGAGCTGGACAGTTTATTCCATGTGACGAACTTTCAGCCGGTATGGTAGGCTATATTACGGCTTCTATTAAAAATGTAAAAGATACTGCAGTTGGTGATACGATTACCAATGCACAGAATCCATGTTCTGAGCCGCTTCCGGGATATAAAAAAGTAACCTCCATGGTGTATTGCGGGATGTATCCGGCGGATGGTGCCAAATATCCGGATCTGCGTGATGCTTTGGAAAAATTACAGTTAAACGATGCTTCGCTGCATTTTGAGCCGGAAACATCCATTGCGTTGGGCTTTGGATTCCGTTGCGGTTTCCTGGGACTTTTACATCTTGAGATCATTCAGGAGCGTTTGGAAAGAGAATACAATCTGGATCTGGTTACGACTGCCCCAGGTGTTATCTATAAAGTACACAAGACCAATGGGGAGGTCATCGAATTGACCAATCCGTCCAACTTACCGGACCCTTCCGAAATCGAATACATGGAAGAACCAATCGTAACAGCGGAAATTATGGTTACGACCGAATTTATTGGTGCTATTATGGGACTTTGTCAGGAGAGACGAGGCCGTCAGCTTGGTATGGAATACATGGAAGAAACCCGTGTACTCTTAAAATACGAGCTGCCTCTGAATGAGATTATTTACGATTTCTTTGATGCACTGAAATCCCGTTCCAGAGGTTACGCGTCCTTTGATTACGAGATGAAGGGTTACGAACAGTCCGAACTGGTGAAACTGGATATTCTTATTAATAAAGAAGAAGTGGATGCCCTTTCCTTTATCGTACACAAAGAAAGTGCTTACGAAAGAGGTCGTAAGATGTGTGAAAAACTCAAAGAAGAGATTCCACGCCACTTGTTTGAAATTCCGGTACAGGCTGCCGTTGGCGGTAAGGTGATTGCCCGTGAGACCGTTAAAGCCATGCGTAAGGACGTGCTTGCTAAGTGTTATGGTGGTGATATTACCCGTAAAAAGAAATTGTTAGAGAAGCAAAAAGAAGGAAAGAAGAGAATGCGTCAGGTGGGAAATGTAGAAATCCCGCAGAAAGCATTTATGAGTGTTTTGAAACTGGATGAAAACTAGGAACAAACAGCCTTTAAGTATTTATATTCATATACCTTTTTGTAAAAGAAAATGCCTTTACTGTGACTTTTTGTCCGCTCCTGCCTGTGACCAGGAGCGGGAAAGTTATGTAAAGGCATTATTGCGTGAAATTTCACTGATGGCTCGGTGTTGCCGGGAATATGAGGTCATTTCTGTATTTTTCGGCGGGGGAACCCCTTCTTTATTAAGTGCAGGGCAGATGGAGCGAATCATGAATGCTGTAAAAAAGAATTATGATCTTGCGCAGAATGCAGAGATTTCCATGGAGTGTAATCCGGCAACGGCATCCTATGACACGCTGAAAGCCTATAAAGAGAGTGGAATCAATCGTTTAAGCATTGGTCTTCAATCTGCAAATGATGAAGAATTAAAATCATTGGGGCGGATTCATGATTACCGTCAGTTTTTACAGACCTATGAGGATGCGAGGAAAGCTGGTTTTACCAATATCAATATTGATCTGATGTCGGCACTTCCGGGTCAGACCCTTGCTACTTATGAAGATACACTGCAAAAAGTAATTACGCTTGAGCCGGAGCATATTTCTGCGTACAGTCTGATTATTGAAGAGGGAACACCGTTCTATGAGAGATATGGGGAGAATGTGGTAAATAAAGGGGGGCAGACTATGGAATGTGCAACTAGGTACCCCGAGCTTCCCGACGAAGATACGGAGAGACTGATGTACCACCGAACCAATGAAATATTAGAAAAAGCCGGATATAACCGCTATGAAATCTCCAATTATGCTAAGGATGGATATGAGTGCCGCCATAATCTGACCTATTGGACCGGAGTGGATTATATTAGTTTTGGCATTGGTGCTGCATCTTATTTTCAGGGATACCGATACAAAAACACCAGTGATATTGAGAAATATCAGGATGCGTTTATGCAGGCAGATTTTGAAAAAAAGAAAACAGAACGGTCTGCATGTGCGAATCAGCAGGCATCCTTCATGCCAGAGTCTGATTCGTGGCATGAAGAAATTGGGCTGCTTTCAGTGGAAGAAATGATGGAAGAGTTCATGTTTCTGGGACTTCGCTTGAAAAAAGGCATATCAGAGCATGACTTTTTGGAAAAATTCGGTAAGACAGTGGAGGAAGTGTATCCAAGTGTGCTAAGCCGTCTGATAGACGAAGGGGTATTAATACAAAAAGATCATCGAATCTATCTGTCAAAACGAGGAACAGATGTTGCCAACTATGTGATGGCAGAGTTTTTATTGGATTAGTTGCAGCTTGTATGCCTATATATGGGGCTGCCCAAGCTTCATCGTAAAAAATTAAGGTACTGCTTTTTGTCTTCGTTCGTATTCAGCGCGAAGCTTGAGCAGTGCTTTTTTTTCGATGCGGGAGATATAACTGCGCGAGATGCCGAAATATTCACCGATTTCCCGCTGGGTTATTTCATTCCCTGTGATTAATCCATATCGCAGTAAGATGATTTCTTTTTCTCTCTGATTTAGACAAGTGTTGATGATCTCCCGCAGCTGGCTGATATTTTTGCGGTTATCCATTTCTTCAATAATATCTGCCTGATCTTGTTTTAGAATGTCTAAAAGACTGATTTCATTACCTTCTTTATCGGTTCCAATTGGTTCATAAATGGAAACTTCACGGGAAAGTTTCTTTTTGGTACGCAGCATCATAAGCAGTTCATTTTCGATGCATTTTGCAGCGTAGGTGGCAAGTTTGGAATTTTTGCCTGTATCATAGGAAAGGATTGCTTTAATCAGCCCAATGGTCCCAATAGAAATCAAATCCTGGCTTTCCACATCTGTATTCTGATATTTTTTTGCTATATGTGCTACAAGACGCAAGTTACGTTCAATCAGAATTTCCTTCGCTTCTTGTGACTCTTGCGGATTTCCATTTTTCAGTAAATCCAGATACATTTCTTCTTCCTCTTTACTGAGCGGTTGCAAAAACGTCTTCAATGGCAGCCTCCAAAGTCACTTTGTTTATTCTATGTCATGCGGACAATGAAAGTGCCTTTCCCTATTTTTTTCTTTTTATAAGGAATTATTGTATAAAAATAACATGTGTAATTTGTGCTTTTCGCAGAAAATGAGTTTTTCGTTAGAAAAGTGTTGTCTTATATGTGGCTTTTTGTTATATTGCGTGTATGACATATCCAATAAGCAAGTTCGCACAGCGTACTGTTATTGTTCAAGATGTTGTTTCGCCCTATATTTCATCAGGGCACAGGATTCCGGCGTCTCGCCATATTTTCAACGTACAAAAGATATGAGAATGAAATATGTATTATCACAAATTAAATAACATATGTTTTTAGATGAGAAAAGAAGAAAAAAGGAGTGTTTATGTTTTCAAAAATTACATCAGGAAGCATTCACGGGATTGAGTGTGTATTGACGCAGGTAGAAGTGGACATTGCAAAGACTATGCCTGCTTTTGATATGGTGGGTTTATTATCCGGTGAGGTAAAAGAAGCCAAAGAACGGGTACGGGTGGCACTCAAGAATGCAGGGATTCATTTACCACCAGTGCATATCACAGTAAATCTCTCACCAGCAGATATCCGTAAGGAAGGAACGGCTTATGATCTGCCCATTGCGGTGGGAATATTGGTGTCTTTAGGACATATTCCGGGGGAATATGTGGAGGGCATTTGCATGATAGGCGAGCTTGGTTTGAATGGAGAAGTGAAGCCTGTAAAAGGGGTACTTCCCATTGTGATGGAAGCAGCTGCGCAGGGAATGAAGGCCTGTATTCTTCCTTTGGAAAATACAAGGGAAGGTTCTGTAATAGAAGGAATTGATATTATAGGAGTAAAAGATTTTGGAGAAGTCGTAAGCTACTTTAATGCCCCATGTGCAAAACGCGGGCAGTTTATGATATGCAGTGACAGCACTAAAAATGTGACTCAATTGTTTGAAGAATCGATAAGGGTAACGGAAGATTTTGAGGATATTGCCGGGCAGGAAGCTTGTAAAAGAGCGGCGCTTATTGCTGCGGCGGGTTTTCATCATATGTTGATTACGGGACCGCCTGGTGCGGGTAAGACTATGATCGCCAAGAGAATGCCGGGGATATTGCCGCCTTTAACGTTGGATGAAAGTCTTGAGGTTTCGTCCATTTACAGTGTGTCAGGACTTCTTAATAAAGAACAGTGTTTAATTACATCCAGACCATTTTTAGCGCCTCATCATACTACCACAGTCACAACTTTGGCGGGCGGTGGTGCGATTCCAAGACCCGGGCTTTTTAGTTTATGCCATCGCGGCGTTTTGTTTTTGGACGAGTTACCAGAATTTAGCAGGGACTGTATAGAAGTGATGCGTCAGCCGTTAGAAGAAAAGAAGATACAGATTGCCAGAACCCAGGGGACCTATGTGTATCCTGCTGATTTCATGCTGGTAGCGGCGTCCAATCCTTGTCCTTGTGGTTATTATCCGGACAGAAGCAGATGCCACTGTAGCGAACGGGAGATCAGGCGGTATCAGAATAAAATTTCAGGACCAATCCGTGACCGCATTGATGTGAATGTTAATGCGCAGATGGTAAACATTGGGCAACTGAATAATAAGAAAGGCAGTCTTAGCAGCGCCAAGCTGCGTGAAATGGTTATGCAGGCAAGGAAGAAGCAGGAAGAGCGTTTTAAAGGTACACATCTGCGGTTCAATTCTGATATTTCATCTAGGGAGATTCCCCAATATTGCCCATTAGAAAAGGAAGAAAATATATACATGGAAAAGGTATTTCATATGTTAAATCTCAGTGCGCGTTCCTATCATAAAATTTTAAAGGTGGCGAGAACAATAGCGGATGTGGAAGGAGCAGAACAGATTTCAGTAAATCATTTGGGAGAAGCAGTGGGATATCGGATGCAGGAGGATATAGGCTATGTATAATGATAGAGAAATACTTTATTTTTTACAGACAATTCCCGGCTTTGGAAGCAAAACAATACGTTGTCTGTGGAATTATTTTTCATCCGGCATGGAATTGTTTACGGCGGATGAAGAGGTGTTAAAGCTACTTTTAAAGCCCAGTCAGGTCAGAGCATTTCTGCGGGAGAGGGAAAAACAGTCCCCATCTGAAAGAATGATTCAACTGCAAAAGAAGGGAATTCATTACTATAGTATATTTGACTGGCAGTATCCGGGCAGACTTCGAACGGTTGCGGATGCGCCTTTGGCTCTTTTTGTTATAGGGAATTTGCCGCCAGAGCAGGAAATGACGGCTTCTGTAGTCGGTGCCAGATATCATTCCTATTATGGGGAAAAGAATACAAAGGTATTTTCACAGTTGTTGGCTGAACATGGAATTGGGATTATTAGTGGAATGGCAAAGGGGATTGACAGTATTGCCCAGTTTGCAGCCCTTGAAAATGGTGGTAAGAGTTATGCGGTACTTGGCTGTGGGGTGGATATCTGCTATCCGGAGGAAAGCCGGAGATTATACGATATGCTGCCAGAACACGGAGGAATTATCAGTGAATATCTGCCGGGAACGATGCCCAAGGCTGGTCTGTTTCCCCTGAGGAACCGTATTATCAGCGCTTTAGGGGATATTCTGCTTGTGATGGAAGCGAAAGAGAAAAGCGGTACTTTGATTACGGTGGATATGGCACTGGAGCAGGGAAAAGAAATTTGGGCGCTTCCAGGAAGAACGGATGATGTGTTAAGTATGGGATGCAATCGTTTGATCGCACAGGGAGCTGGGATTCTTACGAATGTTACAGAGTTTTCAGAGGAATTGGAGTGGATGAAGGAAAAATACGGTACAAAGAAGAATGAAATTGCCTGTGAAAAAAGATGTAAGAGTTTTATCAACACACCGCTTAGGGAGTGTAAAAGGAAAGAGAATATAAAAGACAGAACAGATGAAGAGGGTGAAGAAAGGGATAAGAAAGCGAAGATTCTGCAAAATGAAGTGTTGTCATTATTGCGTTATGCACCGCTATCGTTGGAATCAATATATGAAGGAATTTGCAGGGATAAGCAGCCGCCTTGTTCCATTCAGAAATTAAGTGTACTATTAGTAGATCTCTGTATGGAACAGAAAATCAAACAAGTAGGCGGAGGATTTTATGTGTGCGTATAAACAGGCTATGACTGTAGTAAGTGTATTATGAGTTAGGGAAAATGCGAGAAAAAGTGTAGTTAATCTGCACAAAAACACACTCTTATTATATGCGCTAAAGTGCACAAAAACGGCTTTTAGAGCCAAAAACCGCTGACATTTAAAATTCAAAAATGGTATACTAATCATGTAAATTGGCACAATAGGTGGATTGAGAAAGAGTAGAAAATATGTTTGCAGTAGAAGATTATATTATTTATGGAAATCATGGCGTATGTAAGGTAGAGAAAATCGGTACTGTTTCCCTTCCGATGGTGGACAAAAATAAAATATACTATACATTACGGCCGGTTTACAAAAATGAAGCAGTGGTGTATGCACCGGTAGATAACCCAAAGTCCGTGATGCGTTTAGTACTGACCAAGGAAGAAGCGGAGAAACTAATTCGTGAGATACCGCAGTTAGAAAGTGTCTGGATACCGAATGAAAAGGAAAGAGAAGTCCAGTATAAGGCTGCGCTCAAGTCTTGTGATTGCAGAGAACTGATTCGTATGATTAAGACGTTATACGATAGAAAAATGGATCGTATCCGTGATGGTAAGAAGGTAACAGTGGTGGACGAGCGTTATTTCAGACAGGCAGAAGAACAGTTGTATGGAGAATTAGCATTTGCTATGAAGATGGAACGTGGACAGATGGGAGATTATCTGGTAGAACGCATTTCGAGATTGGAAAATGAATAAAGATTATTACATAAGACAGCCGCATATATAGAGAGGCTCCTTGAACAGATGGGAGCTATTCTATATATGCGGCTGTTTTTAGTTAATATTTATGCAAAATGGCAGGACGGGAAGTCCGGCCTCGTTGTAAATGTGAATTTCGGCATAATCTGCATACCCAAGGGATATTTGGACTGGTTCGTCTGACAAGGCATTGGATGAAAGGATAATGGTATTCTGTACAAGGTCTACAGAGTCCAGTGCCAGCACTGTATTGTTCTGCTTTATAATAAAATCGTTTTGCCTTCCGTCCGTACTCAAGGTTTTACAATGGTCAAAAGTTAGGATAATACTGCGATTTTCACGTGTGGCCATGCGGATACAGGGGGATTCGCATAAAATAGTCTCACCGTAGACTTTACCACGGGCGAGTAATGCCAGACGTCTTCCTACTTCCATCTTTTCTTTTGGATGGATGTCGTAATAGGAGCCAATGTCCATAATGCTGACCATTCCGGTATTGGAAACGGTGCGGCTGACCAATTCCTGTTTTTCTCTTACCATGGTGTAGTGGTCGGATGTACATTCCAGCCAAACGCCAAATGGAGCTAACTGTACAAATAAAAATGGAAAATCGTCATCCCATTTTTTCCGCCAGCTTTGAATCAGCGCACTAAGCAGGACATCATACATATCACCGTGGTACGCATCGGATTCGCCCTGATACCAAAGAACTCCTTTGATTGAGAAGGGGATCAACGGCTCTAACATTCTGTGATACAATCCGCCGGGGCGGTTGATGTTGTAGGGCCCCAGGGGAATGACAGGATCAGAAGCGTGGTCTTTTAGATACTGTTTCTGCCATTCATAATCACGTCCGTACATGAGCGGTGCAAAATCAGCCCCATGCTCGGGTGAATCTTCGAATTCCCATGCTTTCAGTGAAATCTGTGCCATTTCTTCAGAGGAGTACATAGAAAGTGCTTTTTCATATTCTTCTAAATAGATACATAAAGGTTCCTTTTGGAGTTCGGATTCATCCAGCCAGGCTGTGGCAGTAGTACCGCCCCAGTTACAGCCGATGATACCGATAGGAACTTGGGTATGGGGCTGGATGTGCCGGGCAAAGGAATAACCAGAAGCGGAAAAAGTTTCCAGTTCCGGGTCTCCATCCTCCATCCAACGGCCATAGCCGGGAATATTACGTCTATGACCTTCAAAAGCTGTCTGCACGACATTATAAACATGTATATCGGGATTTTTCGGTAACTGCTTTGTGATTTCCCAATCTTTATCATAGCGGAGAAAGAATTCCATATTGGACTGCCCGCAGGCAAGCCAAATATCACCAATGGAAATGTTTGTGAGAACAAGTGTGTCAGCACATGAGTCATCGCAACAGATTGACAACATACAGTTACGTGCTGCTTCCATCGGTGGCAGTGTAACATGAAAATATCCAGTGGAATCAGAGGTGGTGCTGGCAGCAGCATAAGGGCCAGTTGTATTATTTCTAACATGATTAGTGCTTAGGTCCATCGTGACCGCATCTTGGGATAAATGAATATTTACCGGACTGTCAGCTGGTGCCTGTCCCCATATGTGAATTGGTTTTTCGCGCTGTAACACCATATTGGATTGAAAAATAGATGCAAGTACTATTTTATCCATATAAATACCTCCTACAAACGATAAAAGTTATATCTATATTTAATATACGTCATTGATAATATACTTTATAGATTCAGTATACTTTCTCCCTTTTTAAAAACAAGAGATCCGAAAAAAGTTGGCAATTATTGATGGGAAAAAAGCAACTTTTGCTATTTCTATTAAAAGGGATTTCGTTAAAATAGAGGTACAAGGTTATTGAAGGAGGGGTATCTATGTGTGTGATTCAAAATCCGGTGTTGAGTGGTTTTTATCCCGATCCATCCATTTGTCATGTGGATCGGAAGGATGAAAAAGGAAATGTGAAGAGGGAATATTACATGGTCCATTCCACGTTTTGTTATGTTCCGGGAATTCCTGTTTTTTGCAGTACGGATTTGTGTAACTGGGAACTGATTTCCCATGTGCTTACAAGAAAAGAACAACTGCGGTTTGAAGGGGCTGCGATGTCACAAGGAATCTATGCGCCTTGTATTCGGTATTATGATGGCGAATTCTATGTGACATGTACTAATGTGTCCGATGGTGGTAATTTTTACACGACAGCAAAAGATCCAAGAGGACCATGGTCGGATCTGGTTTATCTTCCGGATGCAGAGGGGATTGACCCTGGTTTGTTTTTTGAAGGGGATACCTGTTATTATGTGGGACAGCGCACCAAGAAGGATGCAAAATATAACGGGGATTGTGAAATCTGGCTGCAGGAATTGGATTTGAAGGAGAAAAAACTGACTGGTCCGGTTTCTGTTTTATGGGATGGTGCATTAAAGCATGCGGTATGGCCGGAAGGTCCTCATATTTACAAAAGAGGGGATTATTACTATCTCGTGATAGCGGAGGGCGGAACTGCGTTTTCCCACAGTATATGTGTGGCAAGAAGTAAAAGTTTAAGAGGTCCGTATGAGCCTTCGCCGAATAACCCTGTTTTTACCCACCGACATCTGGGCAATCAGGCAGAGGTGCAGAATGTAGGCCACGCGGATTTGGTGGAGCATGAAAGTGGAAAATGGTATGCCTTTATGCTGGGCACAAGACCGGTAAATGGTGTTGCACCTTTGGGAAGGGAGACCTTTGCAGCTGAGGTGGAATGGCAGGAAGATTGGCCGGTGTTAAATCCAGGCATCGGAATGTTACACAATGTAGTTTCGAGAAAAAAACAGGAAAAATTATGTTGGAGTGAGCCTTTAGATCCAAGATGTTTGATCTTTCGCTATCCTTCGCAGCCTTTTTATAGAATCCAAACAGGACAGTCTAAAGAAAATGTTTTGGCAATGGAACTATCTGAAAGGGATTTTACGACAGAGAATTCACCGGCATATATTGGAATTCGTGTGACTAATCATCATTATTGCTATGAAACAAAAATGGAATTTGCTTCTTTAAGCGGCGGAAGTGCGGGTTTAGTCTATCTGTATGATGAAAAACATTATGTGAAATTTGTGTTTACAGAGAAAGAACAGGATAATTTCTATCTGCAATTCATTTTGGCAGAAGCAGGAAAAGAAACTTTACTTATGGAGCAGAAGAGCAGGAAAGGCGCATTTGATATGAAACTGTCGCTGGATGGAATTTATTTGCAGGCATATCTGAATGGAGAGGCGTTTGGCAGTAAAGTGGATGTTTCCAATCTGACCTCGGAAAAAGCAGGTGGTTTTGTGGGCTGTACCATGGGCGTGTATACGGGTGGCGCAAGAAAACAGGATGAAACAAAGAGATATGTTTATTTTACGGATGTGAATATTATTGCGGGATAAAATAAAAAGTGGTTTCGACCAAGGCTGTTTTACAAGAAAAGCATTGATCGAAAACCACTTTTTATAATGGGGTAAAATGGGCTGGCAATATCTGTACTTTTATTTGCTGCCATAGTACATACTACGAAATTCCGTTGGAGTACATCCTTTAATCTGTTTGAACATACGGATAAAGGAAGAAATGCTGGAAAATCCTGAATTAATGGCTACATCGGTAATGGAATGATCCAGATTCACCAGTAGATTTTCAGCAATAGCAATCCTTTTTTGATTCAAAAATTTGTAAAAGGACACATTTGTAAACTGTTTAAATAACCGGGAAAAATGATATTTACTGAATCCGGCCAAATCGGATACCTGATCCAGAGAAAGATCCTCCGTACAATGGTCGCTGATATATTCACAGATGGACATAAATTTTTCCGTATATTCCTGTTGTTTGTTGGCGGTAACATCAAAAATCTGTGTATGTTCTGTGGATTTTCGTCCCAAAAGTGCAAGGATATTCAGAACCTTGCTGTAAATGGAAATGTCAGCAAAAATGCTATCCTTTCCGTATTCTTCCTGAATCTCTAAAAGAAGCTCCCGTATCTGTGGATACACCTGTGGATATTCCTCCGGTGTAACTACAGTAAGCGGGGATAAGAGCGAGTGCAGCGTACTCATCTGCTTGATCTCATTTAGGATGTTGATGTCAGCTTGAAAAATAATGCGCTTTCCTGTTTCGGGGGCATAGAGTGCATGAATACAGCAGGGCCAGATTAAGATGATATCTCCTTCCCGCAGGACGATGCGCTGATTACAGCTGTCGATTGTGTATATGTTTTCCAAAGGCATGATGATTTCCATGGAAGTATGCCAGTGTGTTGGATAATTTTCGTATTCTACATTGTTATAAAGCCGCAAATACGTATTTTCTTTGAAGTTCACGGTTTCATAGATGCCTTTCAGGTTCTCGATCATCTCAAAATTCCTTTCTTATATCTATGTCTTTTTCTGATTCTCAAAAATTGCCAAAAAATAAGAGATAAATAACACTTTATTGATTTGAAAATAACAAAAAATATGCAAAAAGTAAACAAAATAGTACAAAATTATAAAAAGAAGGAAAAAATACACAAAAACTGAATTAAAAAACAGTCTAAAATGTTCAAAAGATGAAAAAAATAAAAAGTCAAATAGCAACTTTTGATAATTAGAAGGCAACTATTTGAAAGAAATGGGGATGGGCATGTGCTATTGTTAAGGCACAACGTAACACGTTAACAAAACAACACTATTACTTGGGAGGGTATAGGAAATGAAGAAAAAAATTATGGCAATGGTATTGTCAGTAGCAATGATTGCTACCATGTTAGTTGGCTGTGGCGGACAGAGCAGCACAGCAAGTGGAGATGCCGCAACAGGAAGTAATGCATCGGGAACAGATGCAGCTGCAAGCGGAGAAGTTCAGGAAATTACATGGATGTTCTGGGATGATTTGAATGCAACAGAAGATTTGATTTCACTTGGGTACAAAGATGTCATTGATAGATTTAACGCAGAGTATGAAGGCGTTTACCACGTAACACCTATTACAACAAACTTAGAAGAATACGATGCAAAATTAAATGCTTTAATTGCAGCAGGTGATTGTCCAGATGTATATATCTGTAATCCGGGACCAAACATGAAAGTATATGTAGAAAGCGGCGCGGCAGCAGATTTAACAGATATTTTAAATGCAGAATCTGAATGGTATGGAACATTTACAGAAGGTATTTTTGAAAGACTTACATACGATGGAAAGATTTATGCGGTTCCAACTAACTTTGCAGCTGCATTAACATTTTATAACACAAAAATTTTTGAAGAAGTCGGAGTAGAAGTTCCTACAACATACGATGAATTATTAGATGTATGTCAGAAGATTCAGGATGCTGGTTATACACCAATCTCTTGTTCAGCTGGTACAGCATGGTGTTTATCCATGATCGCAGGTTATCTCTGTGACAGAGCAGGCGGACCTGATAATTTAGCAAATGCAAATGCAGGTACTGGTAATATGTGGTTAGATCCATCCTTTATTGATGCAGGTAATAAATTAGTAGAACTTTCAAAATATTTCCAGCCTACAGCTGCTGGTGATTCTAACGATGTTGCTACAGCAGCATTTTACAATGGCGAAGCAGCAATGCTTGTTCAGGGTTCCTGGGTAATCGGCCAGATCAATGGTGCAAATCCTGAATTTGAAGAAAAATGTGGTGTATTTGCATTCCCTGGAATCGATGGTGGAGCAGATCCTAATCGTATGATTGTAAAAACAGATAACTTATTAATGAGTTCTACAACAAAAAATCAGGAAGCATGTATCGCATTAATGAAGATGTTTACAGATGATACAGCACAGAAATACACAGCAGAAGTTGGTGGAAAGATTCCTGTAACAGGCGTTGAGTATGACCTTACAAAGGCACCTGCACAGCTTGGCTATGTATCCGATATTTTATCAAAATCTACAGGTACATTTGGTTTCTATAATGAATCACTGGATTCTGTAGAAGCAGGTGACTGCTTTGATAATGCAATGGTAGAGCTTTACCTTGGCGGCTGTACTTCTGAGGAAGCATTTGAAACGGTACAGAAGTTCTACGAAGAAAATGTATACAATCAGTAATTTTTGCTGGTGAGGATGAGAGAATCATCGCTTTGAGAAAGGTATTTTAGATTTTGGATACGGGATTAGCACTTTCACTAATCCCGTATCTTATAAATAGCCAATGGGTATTGGAGGTTATTATGGAAAAACTTTTACGAGATAAAAAAGCAATACTGTTTTTTATGGCACCTGGCTTTTTATTGTTTACTTTTGTTTTATTTATTCCGATTTGTCAGTCTGTGTACTATTCCTTTTGTGATTATGCAGCATTGACACCGCCAAAGTGGATCGGTTTGGAGAATTATAAGGATTTATTAAAAGATAAGGTTATGTGGACGGCTCTTAAAAATTCCGTTTTCTTTATGGTTTTCTCCTGTGTTTCACAGTTAGTAGTTGGTCTGATTTTGGCAGCAGTATTAACGAATATCAAAAAGGGAAGAAACCTTTTTAAAAATATATATTATCTTCCATGTGTTCTGTCTTCGGCAGCGCTGGGACTTTTGTGGATGTTTATTTTCAGCCCGAAACTGGGAATTAACCAGATTCTTGCCATGTTTGGAATCGAAGGTCCATTATGGCTGATGGATATTTCCGGTACGATTATTTTACCAATGTGGGTTATCGCTTTTGTGGCATTATGGCAGTATGTTGGACAGTCCATGATGCTGTATATGGCACAGATTGCTGGGATCAGTACATCCTTATATGAAGCATCTTATATCGATGGCTGTACAAGAGTGAAAACGTTCCGTTATATTACATTACCGTTGATTCGTCCGATGGTGGCAACGGCAATGTCATTAAATGCAATTGGTTCTTTAAAATTCTTCGATTTAGTTTACAACATGACAGAAGGTGGACCGAATCAGAGAACAGAAGTACTGGCAACACATTTATATGGCCAGGGCTTCAAATATTTTAAATACGGATATGCAAGTGCAATTGGTGTAGTGCTCTTGGTACTGTGCCTGTTAGTCACTTTTTTCATTAATAAATTTGT
>CAZHGE010000021.1:28981-33984 GCA_964531805.1 uncultured Lachnospiraceae bacterium | reverse complement strand
CCTTATAAAGATACTGGCAAAATGTCTGCAACACTTTAGAACACCCCTGTAATAAATATCTCAAGTCCAATCACAATTAAAATCACTCCACCCAAAATGGATGCTTTATTTGCCAGCTTCGTACCAAATTTCTTACCGATTACAATACCAGCCATGCAGATTACAAAGGTAACTGCTGCAATAATCAAAGCACTTATAAGTGCCATTATAAATCCATATTCTGAAATAGTAAATCCAACGGATAAAGCATCAATGGAAGTGGCAATCCCCTGTATCAGCAACAGTTTAAAACCTAGACCACTTTCATTTTCTTCATCACCCTCTTTATTACGAATACCTTCTAAGAGCATCTTACCGCCGATAAATGCAAGTAAGATCAAGGCAATCCATGGGATAAACTTCTCAAATACGGCAAAAAACTTTACCAGATTATGTACGCAAAACCATCCTGTAAGAGGCATCAATGCCTGAAAAAAAGCAAACACACCTGAAATCAGACACATTCGCTTTACTTTCATTTTGGGCTCATTCAATCCATTTGCTAACGATACAGAAAACGCATCCATGGCAAGCCCCACACCAAGCATCACACTTTGAATCACAAACACAAAACTCCACTCCATCACTTATCCTCCAACTCTTTCCTGTGAAGTCGAAAATCCCACATACAGTAAAAACCATACGTGGGAATATATTATTGCAAAAGAACAATTTCTGTCAACCTAATTCTGCCAACTAATCTGTTGTCCAGTAACCAAAGGATAAGTTACTGGTTTATCCCCATCCAGATTTTCTCTGTACATATCCACCGCCGTAATCTGACTGTTTTCATATGTCGTGTAATAATAGATTCCCTTATCTGTATTACAACAGCTGCTGTAAATCGTAAGTTCATATTTTTCCTCACCTATATGCACACAACCACGCTGTTGCTCTACTGAAGTAAGAATATGAAAAAACTGACTGATACTTTCTGACTCAGAATCTCCACAAACAGAATTTAGTTTTGTAAAAGATGCCTTTATAAAACGGGATGCGGATGATAAATCCCCCGGTAATCCCATAGCGCCCATTCCCCTGCTGTAAGCATGGAGCTTAAGTTCCTTGGAAAAATGATTCTGTGGATGTTCTTTTGACAAATTCATATAATTATTCAGCATAAACATCTGAGTCTCGAAAGGGGGATTATTGGTTAATACTCCAATTGGATTGTCATATACCTTAAGTCCATCCTTTATGGATTCCACAGTAATGGAACTTTCTCTATCCGAAATAATCCAGTGCAGTGGCGATAAAAGAAGTTCCTCACTAAAATGTATCTTTACCATATTCATACGTGAAAGCAATTCTTTACATTCTTCTATAGTTGCACACTGTCCTAACACCCAGGGAATGAACTCAAAAGGTGCCACATTATCTTTATCATCTAATTCTACATGGTATACCGCATTATCAGGAAAATTCAGTCCTGCCATGCTGAGTCCTTTTTCATTCGTCGCATCATAATAAAGAGGAAAATCATCTACAACATAAGCTACTCCAAGCATAGCATAATGCTCGTATAATGGTTTAACCTTACGAAAGATAAAAGGATAATTACGTGGCGTTACGGTAACGGATTCTTCATAAGAAAACTCATAATCCATATTTCTTCCAAAGTAATGGTCTTTCGTGTTAAAACTGATTGCGGTACACATTTTTTCAAATCTCCTTCTAGTCTTGTTCTAACAAATCCTCTATAAAACGATGCATATTACTGTATATTATACCATTCCCACATTCAGGTAATTTTATGATTTCCAGAAAACAACTGATTACAAAAAAGACTATAAATACTGAACCCTCAGAATTTATAGCCTTTTCAAACACTTACTTATTCAAACAATTACAACAAACAATGCAGATATTTCTCAAACTGTATTCCATGGCGGGAATCCACTTTTTCTGCAACCGCATCCTCAATTGCCGTATGAAGAAAATCAACCGCTTTCTGCACAGAATTGGTCAAAGTCATCCCGCTGACTATCGAACCACTGACTACCGCAGAAAACAAATCTCCTGTTCCTGAAAAACTCTGTTTTACATATGGTTTTTCTATATGTGCAAATTCAGTCTCTGACACAATCAGATTCCCCATATATTCCGTTCCATTTTTTTCACGAAGGATTCCTGTTACCACAATACTTTGGGCATGATTAGTCTTTTTCATTATTTGCTCACAAACTGCCCTAATCCGTTTTGCATAATCCTCTTCATTTTTATGGGACACCAAATCATCAAAATCTGTTCCTGTAAGCAAACATAATTCCGTAAGATTTGGAGTTATTACATCCGCAGACAACGCCAGGCTTTTCATCCCACTTAAAAGATCTTCACTAAATATTTTTGCAGTTTTACCATGATCTCCCATAACAGGATCTAAAAAATATAAATTATCTTTTGTTTTAAACTGCTCCAAAAAATAAGCAACCTTCTTAATCTGCTTTGGACCAGCTAAAAAACCCGAGCAAATCCCATCAAAGGATACCTGCATCTTTTTCCATTCATTTGTGAATTGATCCATTCTATCTGTATAATCATCGCAGAAATAACTATCAAATCCAGTCTGGGCAGATAACACTGCAGTTGGTAACGGGCACGCCTGAATCCCCATTACCGATATAACCGGTATTGCCGCTGTCAGAGAACATTTCCCAAATCCGGATAAATCATTGATTAAAGCAATTTTTTTCATCGTTTTCCTACTCTATTTCATTATAATATGCTTCCAGTTGTGGTCTGCATTTTAAAAACAGTTTTCCAATCTCCGGATCAAAATGGCTGCCCAGGGATTCTTCAATAATGCCAAATGCCTTATCATAATCCATCTTTTCCTTATAGCAGCGTTTGCTGACAAGGGCATCAAATACGTCTGCAAGTGCCATAATTCTTGCTTCGGGTGGAATTGCAATTCCGGAAAGTTTTTCCGGATACCCCTGTCCATTCCATTTTTCATGATGATAATGCGCTACATTTATCGCAATCTGCACAAATTTCTCATCTTCCACACCATTTAAGATCTGGGCAACAATTTCTGCACCTTTTTCCGAATGTTTCTTCATTTCCTCAAATTCTTCCGGAGTAAATTTCCCCGGCTTACGAAGAATACTATCATCGACCGCAATTTTTCCAAGATCGTGCATAGGCGCCGCTTTTGCAACATCACTCAGAAACTCATCTGTAAATCCATATTCTTTATCAGCATTTCTTAATTCTTCTGTAAAAATACGAATAACTTCACTGGTACGTTTTACATGACCGCCCGTATTAGTATCGCGGTTTTCAATCATATCTGCCATTCCAAGGACCATGCGTTCCTGAAGCTTATTCACATAAGCAGTCTTTTGCTTAACCTCTCTCGCCAGATCTTCATTATAGTTATTTAAAAGACGAAGATACTTCTGCTGTCTCGTATCATCCACTATCTCAATTAAATAACCATCAATCTTGTTGCTTTTGCCCGGATGTAAGATTTTAAGAGAACATTCCAATATCCGTTCACCAACTTCAATCAGACATTTTCTTTCTTCCATGATAATACTCTTTAACATCTCTCCAAACTGAGCGTATAAAAGCGGAACATCTTCTTTACTTAAATACTCATCCACCTTTTGCTTTTCCAACTCAGGAAGATATATTTTTGCCATATCATTACAGCTGACATATCGTCCATTCTCGTCAAATGCAATATAACCATTGGCAGCGCTCTCATCTAACGAATTGGCAACACTCTCCATAATCTCATATTTTCCAATACGTCGAATTAATAAGAGAATCAAAATCTCATCAAACACATATGCCAGTCCTGTATATTCCAATTCGCTTCCCGCAACTCTTCTGATTAAATAACACCCAACCGTAACCACCTCGATTACCAAAATATAGAAAGTTACACGATGCGGTACATTCTTTTTAGTAATAAAAGAGAACAAAATAAGTCCAATGGTAATCAGAATACTTCCAAACAGCAATACAATGAACAGCTTATGCATGGGACCATATTCTTTAATCAAATACGTCATCCCATTTTCATTCCCCAAGGAAACATTCTTATAATATACATCCCTGTATCCCACCGAAAATGCAAAATAAAGTACGATGGTGCTTAATGTAAGTAACGCCACAACAAGCCATGCAGGTATTTCCATACGGCACAATTTCATAGTCGAAAAAAGAAGAAATATCGGTACAAATACACCGCCTAAATAAATAAGCCGGTGTCCCATCAATGCCGTTTCCAGTGTTTCTGCTGTGGATAAAGAATAATATCCCATATTCGCAATGATGATCATGACAAACATAAGCAGATAATACGTAATATTCTGATTCTGACTAATTACAAGCAGCAACACCAGCATCACAAGCGATACTAAAAATGCCACTGCATACATATTTAATCCTGTTAACATATTTTTATCTCCTGTAAATTTTCATATGTATTTTCACTTAAATATTGATTAAGTATATCATAAAATCAAATATAAAAAAAGGAGAGTTTCTACTCTCCTTCTCCTAACTCATTCACCGGTGGCTGGCAGGAGTGCCCCCGACATACATAATAAGTTGTCCATTCATTTATAAGCGGATATTCCCTTGTCAGCTGATCCAAAACCTGTATCACCGCATCAAGACCAATTCTGCATGACAAATCTTCCGGCATCTGCTTGTCTTTTAATACCACCGTTATCTTCTCAGGCGAATCGATATAATCGGATAATGCTAATAAAGACATGGTATACCCTGCCGGATATTGCGAAATCCCTCCGCCCATAAAAGCAAGCTGTTTTTCTGCCAAATCTCCATAATATTTATCTTCTGTAATGAAATACAAACGAACCAGATTATATGCCATCATGGAATTACCACTTGGCATTGCACCATCATAGGTCTCTTTTGGACGCAGGATCAACTGTTCATTTTCTTTTCCATACAAGAAAAATCCACCGTTTTCTTCATCCCAAAAC
>CAZHGE010000021.1:0-28881 GCA_964531805.1 uncultured Lachnospiraceae bacterium | reverse complement strand
CCAGCTGCATATCATCTAATGTAGCTTCATATAGAGATAATAATGCAAATATCTCTGTTCATTTTCTTTTCCATACAAGAAAAATCCACCGTTTTCTTCATCCCAAAACTCGATTACTGCTTTTTGACAGAATTTCTTTGCCTTCTCCAGCTGCATATCATCTAATGTAGCTTCATATAGAGATAATAATGCAAATATCTCATTTGCATAATCATCCAAGAAACCATTTCCACTGCACTGTCCTTTTCGATAACTGACATACAAAGTATCTTTCTTGCAAAGTTTGATCTGTATGAAATTCTGCGCACTAATTGCTGCATTCAAGTATTTTTTATTCATTGTCATACGATACAGGTGACACATTGCTGCAATCATAAGTCCATTCCATGAAGTCAGTATTTTATCATCTAAGTGTAGAGCATAACGTTTTTTACGATACTGATATATATCAGACATATATACATCCAAATTTTCTTTTATCATGTCAGTGTTTAACAGATTGGGAATACTTTTTCCCTCAAAATTCCCCTCTGGCGTAATATCGAAATATTGATTAAACTCCTGTCCCACTGTTTTTCCTAAAAGATCTATAATTTCAGCTGGTTCAAATACATAATATTTTCCCTCTACGCCTTCACTGTCCGCATCCTGTGCGCTGTAAAATCCGCCTTCCGGATCTGTCATCTCACGCAAAATATAATCTGCTGTTTTAACCGCCACATCCAAAAAAATACGATTTTTTGTAATCTGATATGCCTTACAATAGGCTAGAATTAATAATGCATTATCATACAGCATTTTTTCAAAATGAGGTACCAGAAAATAACGATCCGTAGAATACCGGCTGAATCCACCACCGATATGGTCAAATATTCCTCCCCGATACATCTGCATCAATGTTTTTTCTACCATTTTCATGGCATCATCCTGTTTGTGTTTTTCATAATACTGCATCAAAAACAACAGATTATGTGGAGTTGGAAATTTGGGTGCATTTCCAAAACCGCCATATTGCTCATCAAAAGTACGACAAAAAATAGAGTACGCGCCATCTAAAAACAGCCCGGAAGTATCTGTCAAAATTTCATTCATGTTCCTTTCAGTATCTGCTTTTGAATCCTTACTTTTTATCACTTTATCTGAATCTTCTGTTTCTCTTTTTAATGCAGCAACTACCTCTTCTGAAGATTTTAACAATTCCTCTCGATCCGTCGTCCATTTTTTATGGATTGCCAAAAGCAATTCCACCAATCCCATCTGCCCGTATTTTGCTGTTTTGGGAAAATAAGTTCCGGCAAAAAACGGCTTCTGCTCAGGAGTCAGAAAAATGGTAGTGGGCCAACCACCGCTTCCTGTAAACGCCTGACATACTGACATATAAATGCTGTCAATATCCGGCCGTTCTTCCTTATCCACTTTTATCGATACAAAATACTGATTCAAAATTTCTGCAACTTTTGTATCTTCAAAACTCTCATGTGCCATCACATGACACCAATGACAAGTACTGTACCCAATACTTAAAAACACGGGTTTATCTTCTCTTTTTGCACGTTCAAATGCCTCCCCGCACCACGAATACCAGTCAACCGGATTTTCTGCATGCTGTAATAAATAGGGACTTGTCTGATTTTTCAAACGATTCTGCATGATTTCTCTCTTTCTATTTTCTTGTTCTAATTCCCAAAGAATAATCTCCCTTTAGACTATATGTCTATTATTTCCCTTACAACTTGGAAATATGTGTATATTTGTCCACTTCCATTCATATACATGGATTATCAAAATATCAAGATATCAAGCGAGGTTCATATGCAATACGATGTTATTATTATCGGAGCAGGATTATCCGGTCTTTCCGCTGCCAGTTTGTTAGCCAAACGCGGTTTGAAAACAGCCGTCATAGAACATAGTGCAACTCCTGGCGGCTCCTGTGGAATCTTTAAAAGAAATGGGGCAATTTTTGACCAGGGAGCGGCTATGCTCTATGGTTTTGGTGAACACGGTTTCAATGCCCACCGTTTTCTTTTTAACTGTTTAGAAGAACCATTTGAAGTGGTAAAACACGAACTGCTTTATACCGTCTATTACAAGGGGCATAAAATACGTTTTTGGTCCGATCTTGAGCACTTTATAGAAGAACTCTCAGATGTATTTCCCGGACAAGCAGGAAACATCAAACGATTCTACAAAGATATGCAGCAATGTTATATGCATGTAATCAGTGAAACACCGAATTACACCACTCCGGATGAGACCGATCCGAAAAGTTCCGCACAAAATGTTTTACGTCATCCCATCTCCTACATACGTTTTCTCTCCTATTTGAATATCAGTGCCGAAAAATTACTGCGAAAATATTTTACCGACCCAGATATTCTCCACTTTTTTGACAAACTGACTTCTACTTACTGTTACGCCACTCTCAAAGAAGCACCTGCCATTTTAGCTTCCGTCATGTTTATTGACAACCACGAAGGCGGTAGTTTCTATCCAGCTGGTTCCACTCTCTTTTTACCGGGAAAATTGGAAAAAGTAATTGAAGAAAACAATGGAGATATGTATTACAACAGTACTGTTACAAAAATTCTTTTTAATAACGAAAACGCATCCGGCGTACTCTTAGAAGACGGCACAAGACTTTACGGCAAAAACATTATTTACTCCGGCACTGTTTGGAATCTTTATGGAAAACTGCTTTCTGATCAGACTCTTACCGAAAGAGAAAAAAAATGGGCAGGCCAGATTCCCACCTATCCAAGCGTTGTTTTGTATGCTTTGGTTAATAGTTCCGTGATTCCCCAAAACACCTGCCCAATTGAAATGCTGGCAGCAAACCCGGATACCATCGATGAATCCGAAATAACCGTATACATACTAAGTTTGGATGACCACACATTATGCCAAAAAAACCAGCAGGTTGTCATAGCCATCGGTCCCAGTTTCCGCGACTGGAACACTGCGCTAAACGGTGTTTCTACAGCCAAAGGGACACCTTCTGCCAATAACACCTATTCTCAATGGAAAAAAGAAGAAACTGACCGCATTCTATTTACATTGGAAAAACGTTTCCCCGGTTTTCAGGCAAACTTACTTCACTGCGAACTGGCAACACCCAAAACAATCGAACACTATACTA
Organism: uncultured Lachnospiraceae bacterium; assembly: GCA_964531805.1. Lineage (GTDB taxonomy): Bacteria > Bacillota > Clostridia > Lachnospirales > Lachnospiraceae > RGIG8767. The sequence continues at coordinate 25,742 of CAZHGE010000021.1, read as the reverse complement.
TGAAAAATAATGGGGCTGCCGCTGGACCAAAGCAGATGCTTGGACAACATATGCTTTTGCGCCAGCCAATCCGCACCCGTTGGGATAATCTCTTTGTCTGCGGCGACTCCACCACTATGGGCACTGGAACACCAACCGTTACGACTTCCGGTATTGCTGCTGCAAATGCCATTTTAAATAAACTGGAACTTGAACCCTATGTTTGGAAACCAGATATGCCAAACTATGTAAAAGTACTTTATCCCCCGGTCGAAAAGGATTGGATTCAAAAATTCTATCCCGCTGAAGAAGCAGATGTAATGGCTCAGGCTGCGAAATGTTATTATTGTCAAAATCCAGCCTGCTATCCAAAAGAAAAGTTAAACATTCCCAGTATTATGCGGCGCGTTACCTGTGGTAATTTTTATGGTGCAGTAAAAGAAATAAAGAACTGTATGTTTTCCATTGATGATCCTTTTTTAGAACAATGCGAAAAACATTGTATTCAGGCCAAAGAACGTGCTTCCTCCGTTTCCATTAAAGAAATAATTCATTATTTATTATCCCATTGATGCACTTTAATTATAGTTAAAATAAAGAAAAAGATAATTGTCACAGTCAAAACCATTATACTGGCTTGCTCTGTGACAATATTTTCTTCCCACACATATTGCACGCCAAGGTATTGCATAAATATCTGAGCCGATGAACTATCCAACGCACCTATATTTTGATCGATTAGCGACTCCATCAAAATCTGCCGTAAAAGAACCACTCCATGGGACACTGGAAATATCTTTACTAACCACTGTACTCCATCCGGCAGATTTCCCATAGGCAGATAGATTCCAGTCAAAAAACCAATCAATGCCCCAAGAATGGTACAACAGGAAGCCAGCGCATTGCTGCTTTTTAAGAAGGAAACAATAAATAGGACAATGGATGAATTGGATATTGTCACTAATCCCAAAAGCATAAATAATTTTACTCCCTGTCCGTCCCCTAACTGTACTTGATACTTATGAAGAATATAAACCGCAGAAACTAAGAATAGAAAAACAGACATAAAAATTCCAATCACCACTGCTCCACTCATATATCCGCCAAGCAGCGAAAAACGCCTGATAGGGGAAGTGTCAAAATCCTTGTTGATCTGCTTTGTCTTATCATCCACCATAATCCCATAGGCTCCCATGGTCGTCGTAACTGAGGTAATCCCTAATATCCCGGCAATCATCCAGACATCCATTAAAAGTTCAATATTTTTAATCTGAGAGAAACTTTCGAGCATATTTTTCCGTATAAAAAGAATATACAATCCTACCACTATAAACTCCGCCAAAAATGATAATAAAACCGCCGTCTTGTCTTTAAAAAATAAAGCCAGATTACGAAATGCAAAATCAAACATAATCCATTTCCCTTTCAATCACTGATAAATATGCATCATCCATGCTGCCCCTGTGTACTTCAAAATCAGTAAATCTTCCCCTGCATGCTTCCAAAACAGGTAAAGCATCCAATGTATGGGAAAGCGGAATACGCAAACAATCTTTTCTTTGTTCATGCACAATCCCTTTTCGATCCAATATCCCTTTTAACAATTCACATCTATGGGAAAACAAAAACAGATTGTCTTTGGAAAACCGTCTCTTTAGCGCATCCGGTGTTCCTTCAAGAGCAATCTGTCCACTTTTTAAAATTACAATATGATCTGCTTTTGCTGCTTCTTCCATGTAATGAGTTGTAAGAAATAAAGTCATACCAGTCTTGTCTTTAATGCTATAAATCGTATCCCATATAGCACTGCGCATTTTAGGATCCAGTCCGGTTGTGGGCTCATCCAAAAGCAAAATTTTCGGCAGATGCAAAAGGGCTCTTGCGATATCACATCTGCGCTTCTGTCCACCGGATAATTTTCCATAGGGTCTATCTAAAAAATCTGCAATTCCTGTTAGATTTGCAGTTTCTTTGATTCCTTGCTTTAACTGGTATCCTTTCAACCCATAAAGCCTTCCTCTGGTATGTAAGTTTTCCTCTACCGTAAGCAGTTCATCCAATACACCGTTCTGAAAAACAACTCCAATCCGCTTGCGAATTTCAAAATCTCTGCTTCCCAGTTTTAATCCATCTATCATGACAGTTCCGCTATCCAGCTTTAAACTCGTACATAAAATATTCACTGTAGAGGATTTCCCGGCTCCGTTTGGTCCTAAGAGGGCAAAAAATTGTCCCTTTTTTACAGAAAAACTAATTCCCTTTACAGCCTCTTTTCCATGGTATGACTTTCTTAAATTTCTAACTTCAATCATATTTTCCAAAACACATCACCAGTGTAATTTATGCTTTCTACATCTTCTTTATGCAAGTCCTAAATCCTCTCACCAAACCGCCACAAGTTTGACACACTGTTTCTTAATCCCTATAATATCAACAGATGTCCTATCCAAATAATGGGTACGGATAAAACAATCATACAAAATAAAAATAACGCTATATATTCTGATCAATGGAGAAATAAACCATGCCAAATATTATAGAAATAACCGATTTTAACGCGCCGGAATTAGATGTGTACGCTCGCCTTACTGAAAATCAATTAATCAACCGCCACGAACCGGAAAAAGGACTCTTTATCGCAGAAAGTCCAAAGGTTGTGGAACGCGCTCTGGATGCAGGGTATATTCCCGTTTCTCTTTTACTTGAGAAAAAACATATTACAGGCGAAGCAAAGGATATCATTGCACGATGCCCGGATGTTCCGGTTTATACAGCTGAATTTGATGTATTGACCCAGTTGACAGGATTTCAGTTGACAAGGGGTGTTCTCTGTGCGATGTACCGTCCAAAACTAAAAACAGTCGAAGAAGTCTGTCAAACAGCCCGCCGTATTGCTATTTTAGAAAATGTCGTCAATCCTACTAACATAGGTGCTATTTTCCGCTCCGCAGCAGCCCTTAATATGGATGCCGTTTTACTGACTCCTGCCTGCAGTAATCCATTATACCGCCGCTCCATCCGGGTAAGCATGGGTACTGTTTTCCAGATTCCTTGGACGTATATTGGAGATGAAAACTGTAGTGGGCCTCAAGACGGCATGCATTATATAAGAAACTTAGGCTTTAAAACTGCGGCTATGGCATTATGTGAGGAATCTGTGAATATTGATGCTCCCCAGCTTATGTCAGAAGACAAGCTCGCCATTATCCTCGGTACGGAAGGTGACGGCCTTGCCACTTCTACGATTGCAAACTGCGATTACACCGTCTGCATTCCCATGTCCCATGGCGTAGATTCTCTGAATGTAGCAGCAGCCAGTGCCGTGGCATTCTGGCAGTTGGGAAAGAACAACATATGATAACATTTAAATCACATTAGAAAAGGGCGTACATTCATGCACGCCCTTTATCATACTTATTTTATTCCTGATATGTATTCTGATTTTCTGTATTATAACGTAACTGTAAAAACTCTGGATAGTTACTAAAGAACAATCTATTTAAATCATCACTGTAACCAACTACTGCCCAAGGCATAGTAGTATTTATATACTCTAAAATTTCCAGTGCAACACTTTCCTTCTTAACACTAATATTAACTGCTTTTTTACCATATGTATAAACAGCTACTTCATATGTAGTGCCGGTCTTGATGCCATTTGTACGATGTGTTGTTGTTTTCATATGAGCCCACACAATCTTATCATTCGGAATAATATGTGCTTTACTGCCGCTCATATAAAACAGAAGTCTTCTACCAATGCGGATGTCATTGTTCTTAGGAAATGTTTTTGCATTTTCATATTCATACTCCGCATCATTTTCTGTAAGACCAGCATCCGAAAGTTCTTTTTTAATAGCCTTTAATCCGCTTCCTTTTAAAGCCAATAGTAAGATAAGAATACCACCCAAAACAAGAGCGACACCAATCACAACTAAAACATAGACAAATACTGCTGAACCACCAACCAATGCACCTGCATCAATATAATATGGTAGTGTACCAGCCTCGATTTCTTCCTCTGTCCAGCCGCCTTCCATAAAAAAGTCTTCAAAATAAGAATATTCTTCGTCTGTCATCTCTCTGATGGCACCAGCATATTCAACTGTATCAGAAAAATCACCATTATAATATGCTTCTGCCATTGCATCCATTACTTCTGCATCAGAAGCAGGTACTTTAATACCCATATAACGCCAGTCGGTTGCGTCATCATCACCTGTCCAAATGACATAATAAAAATATTTGCTGGTTGTCTTATGGGTATCCGTATTTTCTTCATATTCTTCTGCAAACCAACTGAAATTTGTATTAATTGACGCTTCTACAATCACACCATCCTGAATCTCATCCGGTGCTAAACTTTCAAACTTTACAGGTCCTTTAAATATGGACATTAGATCCGAAGACTCTAATACAAGAATAAACACTCCAAGTACAATCAATATAATTGCCAGCGGCAATGACTTGATTATACTTTTTTTCTTTAGTTCCTTAAACATGATTTTCCCCTCTTCATAAGTTTATTTTCTACTAAACTATAACATATTTCGACAAATTTGCAATTTAAATCTTACACATCGTACTTTTTCTACTGCACCACATTCTTTTCTGCAAGCCTTCCGTAATTCGATACATACAATCTACGATATTCTTCAAAACTTACATCACAATGATATCCCAACAATTCCATCTCCACACCAAACAATATTGTATAGACATTCATTTCCGCCATACCATTCTGCAAATAGAAAGTTTTTCTTCTTTTACGTTCTGCTAAATTATCCGCTTCCACATCCGTCCGTTCAATCTCTAAAAAGAACCTGTAATCCGCATACTTTTCCTGCAATAATTTCAGAGCCTTGCTGCCATATCCCTTTCCTCTCTTATCCTCATCAATCGCAAAATAATCAAGCAGCACCATATCCAATCCATTCATAGTTATAGCCAGACCAACAAACTCGCCGTTTTCCTCAAGCATCCACACATCATCTGCTTTTTTATGATATTTATACTTAATCACGGTAAAAGGCTTCCTTTCACATGCAGGAAAGGCTTCCATATATAGTTGTTTTATCTTTTTCCAATCCCTATAGGTGGATGCAGGTTTGAATATCATCAATACTTTTACCTTACATTATAAACATATCATTATTTTTCTCATATTGTACCATAGATTGTTTATTTCGGAAATTACTATGCTAATTATAGCCGATATAACTGCCTTATATTTATCCGATACTCCCTTGGAGTCATTTTGTACCTCTCCTTAAACACACGATTAAATGTACGCTGACTTTCAAATCCTGCATCCAAACAAATAGTCGTTATAGATTCATTTGTATTTTCCAATGCAGCAATAGCATAGTTTAATCGGACCCCATTGACATATTTATTGAAATTGCAATGAAATGTTTTTGCAAACAATCGTGAAAGTACATATTTACTCACACCCAAATCATAAGCCATTTTATCAAGAAATATCTCTTCTCTAAAATTCTTTGCAACATATTCAACTGCTCTATAAATAGTATCATCGCCACCAATTGTATCTTTATCAACCATTTCCATGTCAGAAAACACATGTGCAAGAATAATTTGTGCATGAGCCTGAATAATCATGGAATTCGTATCCTTAAGATTAATGAATGCCTTTACAGAATTGATAATATCCACATGAACTTTCTCATGATTAATTATAGGATATTTAGGACTATACTTTTGCAAATCCTCATAAAAACCTGACATTAACGATGGTTCTAAAAAAATATATATTGCTTTATTCTTTCCTGAACCAAAAACCTGATAATGATGAATTACGTTCGGAAAGACAATGGCAAAATCGCCCTTTTCCATATGATACAATTCTTGTCCGACGCCTAATTCAACCGTGCCATCAGTCACATAAATAATCTCTATCGCCTCATGCAGATGTGGTGGAACATGAACTGGTTTTTTCCATTCTGAAGATATACCTTCATTTTTCTTTTCATATGTCAACATATCTTGAAAGAGAAATGAATATCTTCTTCTGCATTGATATGGTATGCTTCTTCTACGTCACTTCCCCAACTGTCAATACCACCAACACCTCTGACTGCTCCATACACACATAATACTGTTCTTCTTGCCGGTGGCAGTTCCTCATGGTGTGCAGCATTTTCAATCTCGCTTGCTGTATAAGGAAGGCAGGAGAATGCAAATGTATTATTATTCTTTTCAATTCTTAAAATCTGGGCCGAATTGTCTTTTCTACTATTGTTAAGACTTGTATGTCTTGATACTTCCAACCAATCCGTATCCATTCTCATACCACACTCCTGTGGAACAAGGTATGGTGTCAAACTTAAGTTATTTATCTCATACACCCCTTTTACAGCTCCTGCCATACGATCCGGATAAGTTTCACCGGACAATCCTTCATACATGTATTTATCAGCCAAAGTTGGCATAATAAATCTTAATCCAAACACCGGCAGTTCAGGCAGTCCCTTTGCACCTTTATATAAAACATCTACGGTAATATTTCCATTCGCCGCAATATCATATGACACTTGAACCGTAGTTGCCGGAGTTGTAATGGTTTCATAAATGTATTTGACAATAACATTATTTGCATACACATCACCACCATATTTGTTATTGCCGGGTGCAACAGGCTTTCCCTGAGACACGCCATCCATAATAACTTCTACATCCTTAAAATCAATAAACATATCTGCTGCAAGCCAGCTTCCGCTCTTAATATGGAACTTGCTTCCTCTGTCATTATCCGTTAATGCTCTCCAAAAGGTAGGTTTCGGACAACGATACAACCACTCATAGCCATTCTTTACCATTGATTCCAGACCACCCTGTGAATAAGAAAAAATGTAATCGTATCCCTCACCATGAACTCCAAGTGTATAATCTCCGTATACTACTCTCATTTCTTTTTTATTTGTACAATCCATAATAATACCTCACTTCCTGCATAGCCGGTTTCTCGCTTCTGTCTGCAAAAACAATTCCGTTGCCAGAGAACTCATAGTCTGATGGTCTGTCATCAAAATCGCCACCATATCTTAATACTTCTTTTCCGGTTACTTCATCTTTCACTAAAAGTGCCTGATCAATAAAGTCCCAAATAAATCCGCCTTGATACATCTCATACTTGTCAATAAGTTTCATATAAGAACCAAAGCCTCCCAAAGAATTTCCCATATCATGCATATATTCACATAACAAATATGGTTTCTTAGGATTGCTGCTTAAATACTCCTCAATCTCATATGGCTTTGCATACATGCGGCTTTCCACATCGGAAATCGTATCTTCATATGCTCTGTTATAGAAGGATCCTTCATAATGAACTAATCTGCCATCATTCTTATCCTTGAAAAGTTTATTCATTGCCTCAATATCATCTCCTGCATAGGATTCATTTCCTAAAGACCAGAACAAAATTGAAGTGTGATTTTTAAACGTCTCGTAATTGCTTCTTGCACGGTCAACTACAACCTCTCGCCACTGTGGTACACTGCCCGGTACATTGCAGGATGGTTCAACAGCACCTAACTTTTGCCATGAACCATGACTTTCCAGATTCGTCTCTGCCATAACATAGATACCTGCATCATCACACATATAATACCAAGGTATCTGATCCGGATAATGACAAGTTCTGACAGCATTTATATTGTTTCTCCTCATGCAATTTATATCAGAAATCATATCATCAATATCAATGCATCTTCCCGTTCTCGGATTCCATTCGTGTCTGTTAACACCAACGATGACAAGTCTCTCACCATTCAGATAAATAACCTTATCATCAATCTCGATTCTTCTAAATCCGACCTTGTAAGGAACCACCTCTAACAAAGTGCCATCTTCATTCGTAATTTCAAGGAAGGTCTTGTAGAGATAAGGACTGTGATTATCCCATTTCTTTACATTCATAATTTCGTTAGAAACAGAACCAACCAAATTGCCATCCTTTTCTTCCAAATCAAATCTACTATCCAAAATAACCTGACCCGCAATATCTTTCATAATAATACGTGCATTCACCTTTTTCTCTATAACAGATGAGACACGTATCGTTGTATCAAGTCTTCCACTTTCGTTATCTCTATTTAAAATCGGGTTAAGCCACATATCTTCCACATGAACAGCAGGAAGTGCCTTTAACGAAACATTTCGAAAGATTCCAAAAAACCGAAAGAAGTCCTGATCCTCCAAAAATGCTGCTGTACACATCTTATGAACTTCAACCGCTAATACATTGCCTTTTTCTCTAATATATGGAGTCAAGTCAAACTCGGATGGTGTGAAACTATCTTCTGCATATCCAACAAATTCACCATTCAACCATACATACATAGCCTGCTCTACACCTTCAAAGCAAATCGTAATTCTCTTACCACAAAGTTCATCATTCAAATCAAACTTGGTAACATAGGAGCCAACAGGATTATATTCTGCTTCACTAAACATACCTGCTCCATTACCGGCTCCTGCTATGCTGTAAGCACCTCTTCTATAGTTTTTACCCTCCCAGGGATACATGGTATTGATATATCTAATCTGGTCATAACCGGCAAGTTCAATATGCCCCGGCACCATAATTTTATCAAAATGGCTTATATCGTAATCTTCTTTATAAAAATTAGCCGGTCTGCTTTTTGCATTTTTACTAAAACAAAAATTCCACTGTCCATTCAATGACTGTGTTAGTTTATTCTTTTGCTCATTCATGTCCTCGTAATTCATATAATATTCATGGTCACTATGAGCCGCAATCTGATTTACTCTAAATACTTCCGGATTATCCAACCACTTAATATCTGCATTCATCTCTAATTCCTCACTTTCTATAGATAGCCCCTAAAGACAAACTCTAGAGGCTGTTTTCTGTCACTATTTATTCTCTTTTAACTTTTTGTTAGCTTCTTCCAAATTCATGAATGAAAGTATGATTGTAATAATGAAATCAAAAACGAACGGAAGCCACAAATACATAACGTTCATCATGCTGATGCAACTATCCGGTTGAACTGCTCCATTGTTAATGTATCCACTGATATCAAGTAACCATCCGGAAAGTGCAACACCAATACCACCACCAAGTTTTGTTCCAAATGATGTACATGAGAACATCGAACCATCTATTCTCTTTCCGGTCTTAAGGTATGTATGTTCTGAACAACTTGCAATAACTGCACCAACGTCACCCTGCCATGGACCTTCACCAAGAGAAGTTAAAACAGTAAATACCAGCATCAGTGGAACACTACCCAAATATCCGGCAAATACAATTCCCAAACGACATACTGTTGCAAAGATATAACTGTACTTGTTTACTTTATACATACCCTTTGCTTTTGCTACTAAAGTAGGTGTAATAGCAAGCGCAATAATTAATGGAATATTAATCGCCCATGAGAACACACCAAACAGTTTCTGATTCAAAAGTACATAGGTCATAAAGTAGGTACCAACACTTAACATTGCTGCACGTAACTGTTGAAGAATGTAAATTGCACAAATCATGATAAAGTATTTATTTGATACAAGTAATTTGAATGTTTGAACAAACGTAAGTTTATTATCTTCCTCATCTATCGTTTCACCATCTCTAAGTTCTTCATCTGAAAGTTCTTTTACAGAGAATGCAGAAAGTGTGTTAGTAATAATACCTACGATGCAGTAAATAATTGCAATCGCTCTCCATCCGGCAGCTTCACCACCAAGTGCCTCAACAGCTCCAAAGGTAATTGACTGGATTAACAGGTTTGTACCAAATGAGAACATAAATCTGAAAGAACCCATTTCTACACGTTCTTTGCTGTTCTTTGTTACAAGGGATGTTAATGCTGCATACGCAATATTATTTGCTGTATAGAATACTGCATTCAGTAAAGTGTACGCTATAAAGAACCATGCATACTGTGCGGCCTGTCCAATATCAGTCGGAATTGCAAATACTCCGAATAATGTAATAGCACATCCGAAAAATCCATAGAACATCCAAGGTCTTGCTTTACCCATCTTACTCTTGGTCTTATCAATCATAGAACCAAAAAAAACATCTGAAATTCCGTCAAATAACTTAGAGACTGCAATTAATGTACCCACAATACCTGAATTCAACCCAATCGTGTCAGTTAAATAAATCATTACGAATGATGTGAGGAATGCATACACCACATTACCTGCAATGTCACCTGATCCATAACCAACCTTGTTATACCATTTTAGGTATTTCTTCTCTTCCATAAGAATGCTCCTTCCTTAATTACCTTAACTTCCATTACTTTATTAGTAAGTTCCTTGCTTTGTTATATTAAGTATATAAATACAGATACTTAAAATCCATATCATATATTGGACAAAACATGCACAAAATGGTAAAATGAGAAAAATTACATGCACAAACCGTATCATTTTTGTTCATTTTCACAATCTTATATATTCATCATTTTATTAGGAGGTTTCAATGTACACAAATAATGCCTATTTAAACAATACCCTGATTGACATTAAGGATAAATCTAAACCTCTTATAGTAACAAGCTGTGGAACTTACCGGCTATATACCCGTCCCCTATTGCCAACCTGGAGACCCAGAGGCAGACGGGATTTTCAGTTGCTTTATATTGCTTCCGGTAAAGCACATTTTCATTTTGACGGCAAAGAGCAAATAGTAACAGCAGGCCATATGGTACTCTATCGTCCCAAGGAACCTCAAAAATACGAGTATTATGGTGAAGATCAGACGGAAGCGTATTGGGTTCATTTTACGGGCGGAAATGTTACCAACATACTCCATTCTTATGGTTTGACTAATGATAAGCAGGTATTCTACTGCGGTTCCAGCCTTGAATACCAAAATATATTCCGGAATATGATTTACGAACTGCAAATGTGTAAAGAGAATTATGCTGAAATGCTGGAAATGTATTTAAGACAATTGTTTATTACACTTCAAAGATTTTTTGCATCCACTCTAAAAACGGACAACATGCGTGTGGTGGAAGAAATCGACAAAGCGACAGTATATTTCAATGAGCATTATAGCGAAGAAATCAGCATTGATGAATATGCACAAAATAATCATGTCAGTGTCAGTTGGTTCATACGCAACTTTAAACACTGTACCGGGCAGACTCCCATGCAATACATTTTATCCAAGCGGATATATAATGCTGAAATTCTTTTACAGGATCCTACATACAACATTACGGAAATTGCTTGTATTGTAGGTTATGATAATCCACTTTATTTTAGCCGTATATTTAAAAAAGCAAAGGGTTTATCGCCATCTGAATATCGTAAAAACATTAAATTCTAAACAAAAAGAGAAAGAATCTCCGCATGTTGATTCTTTCTCTTTTGCATTACAATAAGACGACTCGCAACGCGTGTCGGCGTTTGTTTTGCAAGATTTGTCCACTTCTTAATTGATTTTGGCAAGTAATATTCCATACAATGGTTTAAACTAAAGCCATCAAAACAAGAAAGGAGGACAACAATATGAAACGTTTTTATGAAAACATCCTTAACTTCTATGCAGAATTTTTCAAACATCATTTATATCATTTCTAAAGTTCTGCATCATCCTTAACTACATTTTTCTTTGTTAAATTACCATAATTGGATACATATAAATTTCGGTATTCCTCAAAATTTACTTCACACTGATAGCCCAGCAGTTCCATCTTAACTCCAAATAAAACCGCATGGACACTCAATTCCGTCATACCATTTTGAAGATAAAAAGATTTCCTTCTTTTCCGTTCCTCTATATTATCTGCCTCCACATCTGTGCGCTCAATTTCCAAGAAGAAACGGTATCCCGCATACCTTTCCTGCAATAGTTTTAGTGCTTTACTTCCATACCCTTTTCCTCTTTTGGAATCATCAATTGCAAAGTAATCAAGCAAAACCAAATCCGGACCATTCATGGTAATAGCCAAACCAATAAATTCTCCCCCATCTTCCAACATCCATACATCAGCGGCTCTTTTATACTGCTTATACCGGATTATAGCAAATGGCTTTCTTTCACATTTTGGAAAGGCTGACATATATAGTTTTTTTATTCGCTTCCAATCCCTTCGGCTAACTGCTTTTTTCAGGTTCATATCAATATACTCTCGTTTTTTATTTTCAGGTTATAACCTACGTGTTAAATCACGTTCCATCACTGTACTTATTACTTCTTGTTTGATAGTAACCATGCCATAATATGCATTGCCTGCTGGAACTCTCCCTTTTCAATCATCTCCTCGATTTCTTGTGCTGAAAGCAACATCACATTTAAAAATTCCGTTTCGTCAAGAGACTGCTCCGACACCCTGCGACAGTTTCTCGCAACATACAAATGAGCATAATTATCAGCCATTGTCGCATTGGAAGGCACGGTAAGCAGATGTTTCCATTCATCTGATTCATAGCCGGTTTCCTCCAACAGTTCGCGTTTCGCTGCTAACAAGGCATTTTCTGCTGATAAATCATTTCCTTCCCCATATTCTCTTCCATCCTTACGTTCTATTCCTCCAGCCGGAAATTCAGTGGTTACTTTTTTAATTCCCTGTCTGAATTGGCGGACGCAAAGAAAGTTTCCATCTACATCTGATGCAACAATTACAACATAATCTCTACGGCTATAACTATAAAATGGTTCAAATACACTTCCGTCCGGAAAACGGTATGCAGATTTCCTAAAGTCAATCCATTCATCTTTTATAATGTGTTCTGTACTGATTTCTTTCCATTCAAGAACTTCTATATTTTCTTTGCCTTGATTCATAATTCTGTCTATTCTCCCTGATTTCTTCCTACCTAACATATTCAATCATTATCCCGCCTCCAGTTGATTGAGCCATAGCAAAATCATGCGGGAAGCAATTCAATTTTTCAATCTACTCTATTTCTTGGAAAGCAAACAAACGGTTTCAACATGCCATGAGTGCGCAATAAAGATGCACATCCCATGACTTATTTGCGCGGCACACCTCTTACGACATCTCTATTGCATTGTTATTTTCGGTTCTGACAACTCCTGCTTTTCTGACATTACCATGTCATAGGCAGGCTTTAAAATCTGTTCAAACCTTGCGGTTATATATCTCTTATAAAAGTTTTTCTGCAACTCGATGATAAAGGGTACTTCATCAATAAACCCCTTTATCTGCTCCAAGTTAATTTTCGGAACCATTCTTTGTATTGCCGCATTGCATTCCGGCTCCTCTGCTGACATAAGAAAATCATAGTAATTGATTTTTCTTCCGTCTAACTTAATTGCGGATGTTGGAAATTGGTATATTCTGGCATTCAACACATCTTCATTTACCAGTGCTTGTTCCATAATCCTTTCGTCTGCCTGTGGCAACAGACAGCTTCCGCAGTCATAAATCGGAGCAAGGCTTGCCTCTTTTGTGGAATCATCATACAGAAAGCCCCAATTTCCATTGTGCCTGTCAAAATTTCCAAGCAAGGCATCTACCACAAATACATTCCAAAAGTGCTGCATCAAAAGGGATGGTTCCACATACTGTTGTTTTTCTATGGTATCCATAATGTCTGCCAGTTCGGTTCCGCTTCCTCCGGACTCGGAATCTAAAATGGTATTTTTTATGGAGCAAAAGTCAAACAACCGATACCTGTCTTCCGTAAAATCCCGGCACGCACATACCACCTTCGTTTTCCCGCTTACTTCATAGGTTCCAAGCAGGGTTTCCTGTGCCTTGATACCAACCATGTTAAAAATACTGCTTGCAATATGCTCGCTGATGCAACTGTTGGTATAGGACAGTTCTGTCGGCTTCGTAGCACCGGACGGTGGAAACTTAAGCATATACTCTCTTCCATTATATTCCACTGCAATCTTCTTTCCGTTAGCACCATTGTATGCCCTTCCTAAAATTTTCTTGCAGTTTGTAAAATCAATCGTTCCTGTCATGTTTTCCTCCGAAAAGATACTTGTTTCGTAAAAATTCTGCATGTTCCCGTGTAATTGCTCTATCATTAATTTCTGCTATATTAATGCTTCCGTACAGTTCTCCCCACAAACAGTCCAGTAAATCAGACTTAACTTTAAGGCCTTCCTTGTAGGCATCTAAATCATGCTGCAGATATTCCGGCAGACCATACTCGTAGGCACGTTCCCTTTCTGCATTCTGTATTGCTGCAACTGTTAGCATCTCCATGGAAACGCCCAGTACCTTTGCTAATTTATATACCGTTTCTGCACTGCACTTTTCCAGTCTGGTTTTTCCACTACATATATCATTCAGTGTAGCGTGAGGAATACCTGCTTCTACCGCAAGTCGGTATTTTGTCATGTTCTGTTTTTTTAATAACCTTTCTACCATCGCCTCTTCCTCCTCTCTATCCATTATATCGGCATACCGAAATATTATCAATAGAAAGCAATAAGTTTTATTTAATTACTTCCCATTCGCCAACTTTGGTGGTATTTCTTTTGTCATTTCTTTTGCTTTTATTCGACCTCACTAATTACAGAAAATACTTCTTTAATATATCCTTTACATTCTAACACTGAATCTTCCTCTTCTGAAATTGACATCATTATTGACATCAGTGATGTCAATGTTTCTACTACCCATACCGACTTCGTCACTGACTTGGTCACTATCTTGGTCACTGACTTAGTCACTTTAATTTTAGGTGAACGTTTTAGTGAACTTCAGGTTCACCATTTGCTAATCCGCACAAATTTTGTTTCTGCTATTTGTACTATAAGACTTCTATTTTCTCAATTTGAAGTCACTTCGTCCATTTACATTTTTCGTAACGTATACTTTTATAAAAAACTGCTTCCCAAAGCCTCATCTAAAGCCTCATTTGATGCTTTGGATTTGTACGGGCAAAAAAACGGGCAAAAACTAGCCATTTTTTAGTCTAATTTTTGCCCAAGTCAACTTGTTGACTTTAACCACTAACATCTTGTGGTCAAACCCTACTTTTTCTTCTCTTTTCCTATGCGAACTTGTTCGCATTATACTGCATCATTATATCTTGTTTAATGCCACGCAGACCTCTGCATGTTTTGTTGCAACAAACATGTCAAAAGGTTGCATTTTTTCCACGCAATACCCCTTCTTGGTGATGTATTTTAAATCACGTGCTAACGTCGTGGGATCACAGGAAATGTAGACTACACGCTTTGGAGCTAACGCTGCGACGCAATCAAGGAATTTCTCTGTAGAACCGCTGCGTGGCGGATCCATGAAGATAACGTCACACTTTGCTTTTTGAGATGCCATATCCATGATAAAATCGCTGGCGTCCTTATTATAAAAACGAACATTTTTAATACCGTTTATTTTAGCATTGGCAATTGCATCTTTGACAGCATCCTTATTTAATTCTACGCCAATAACCTCTTTTGCCACAGAAGCAGCTGTCATACCTATTGTTCCAATTCCACAGTAAGCATCCAATACCACTTCATTTCCGGTCAAACCAGCGTATTCCACTGCCGTCTGATAGAGTTTTTCGGTTTGTACCGGATTAATCTGGTAAAAGGATTTTGGAGAAATGCGGTAAGTCAGACCGCAAAGTGTATCTTCAATATATCCCTTACCATAAAGCACGATCTCTCGCTCTCCCAATACCATACTAGTTCTTTTATCATTTACATTAAGTACAATGGATGTGATCTCCGGATGCGCTGCCCGTAAAGCCTTGATAAAGTTATTTTTCGCAGGCAGAATCGGCGAAGCAAGTACCAGCACAACAAGTATCTGACCGCTTACATGACCGGTACGAATGAGAACATGGCGAAACAATCCATATCCTGTGTCCTCATTATATGTCTTCATTTTAAAATCTTTGATGAGCTTACGAATGGTTAGAATAATCGCATCGGCCCTCTGGTCCTCAATCAGACAGGAATCCACATTTACCACCCGGTGCGAATTTTTCTCATACACACCTGAGATAATATTTCCCTTTCGGTCACGATCAAAAACAGCATGCACCTTATTGCGGTAATAAAGATGATTCTCCATTCCAATAACTGGATTTACTTTTCCAAAACCGCCTAAAAGTTTCTGCATTTCTTCCTGTTTCATGGCAAGCTGTTTTTCATAAGAAATGCCCTGATAATCACAGCCACCACAACGTTTCGCATATGGACAGATATCTAATTTATTTTTCTGCTTCTTTTCCACTAAATCTTAAACCTCTTCTTATACTCCGTAATGGAAATCTTATTTTCCTTCTTCTTCCCATTCCCCTGTGGCAGTGTTTTGATTTGACGTGAGGAAGAATTACCCTCTTCTTCTCGATAACTCTTTCTTCTATCACTGCGATGGTCATCACGTCTATTGTCTCGTGAGTCATACTTCTGTCCACGCTTCTTATCCATTCCAAAGAAACGACTGCCATCTTTATTGCGACGTCCTTCACTTCCACCATCTCTTCCGCCTCTGAAAGAACGTTCATCCCGGTTGCCATCTCTTCCGCCACGGTAACCCCTATCATCACGATTACCATAATTGTTGCGGCGTCCATCCCTCTCACTGCGGTAACGGTCTACTCTGTCTCTGCGGTTTCTGCGTTCTTCCATTTTCAAACGTTTACGCTCTGCAAAATAATCCTCTGTCGGAATGTCCTTTGCCTCTTCACCCATCTGTTGTTTTAGGAAAGCAGCGCAAAGTTCCATTGCCGTACAGTCTTCTTCATTTAATTTTGTCTCAATAATCGGAAGCATGGTGCTTAAATCCTGCTCTTTTAAAACAGTCAGAATCTCCGTTAAAATCTTCTCTGATTTTGCAGCTGTTACATCGGCACCGGAAGGTACACATCTGGCTTTGATTTTCGTATTACATACCTTTTCAATTTCACGGATTTTATAAATTTCTCTTCCTACAACAAGGGTAAACGAACGTCCGCTTCTGCCGGCACGTCCGGTACGTCCGATACGGTGTACATAGTATTCAATATCCTGTGGCACATCATAATTGATAACCGCTTCCACATCATCTACATCGATTCCACGAGCTGCCACATCGGTTGCAACCAGAATTTCCGTAGTTCCTTTCCGGAAGCCCTGCATAACCTTATCACGCTGTGCCTGGGATAAATCCCCGTGTAAGCCTTCCGCGAAATATCCTCTGCCCTTTAATTTCTCACAGAGTTCATCGACCATCTTTTTGGTATTACAAAAAACAAGTGTCTGACGTGGATTATAATAATCCAAAAGTCTTGCTGCCACTTCTTCTTTATTTTCCCGTTTTACTTCATAGTAATACTGTTTTACCAAAGGAATCGTCAGCTCTTTTTTCTGTATCTGAATATGCTTTGCATCCGCTTTCTGATACTGAGATGTAATGTCTAAAATTGCCTGTGGCATGGTTGCGGAAAATAACACCGTCTGATGTTCTGTGCTGACACCTTCTAAAATGGTCTCAATGTCCTCACGGAAGCCCATATTGAGCATTTCATCCGCTTCATCCAATACCATTAATTTAATATTTTTTAATTTCAGAGTATGACGGCGCATATGGTCCATCACACGCCCCGGTGTTCCCACTACAATCTGTACATTACTTGCCAATGAACGGATCTGTCTGTTAATATCCTGACCGCCATAGATTGGCAATACTTTGATACCATGCATATATTTTGCATATTTACGGATTTCATCCGCTGCCTGAATAGCTAACTCTCTTGTTGGGCATAACACGATGCACTGTACTCCTTTTGCAGACGGATCTATCATTTGCAGTGCAGGAATACCAAACGCAGCAGTTTTACCGGTTCCGGTCTGTGCCTGCCCTATAATATCTTCTCCACGTAATACGGCAGGAATCGCTTCCTGCTGGATAGGGGACATGGATTCAAACCCCATCTCCTTTACAGCACGAATAATTCTTTCATCAATGCCTGATTCTTCAAAACGAATTGTTTCCATTTTTCCTCACATTCTGTCATTAAAATGACCTTCTAATACTATTCCGATTTTCCGGATTTTTTATATCTTCATATAAAACAAACATCTTACGTGTCTTTTGAATTACCCCTTGACAACGATTACCTAAAAATAGTAATATAACCTTTGTCGTCGGGATGTGGCTCAGGTGGTAGAGCGCTACTTTAGGGAAGTAGAGGCCGCAAGTTCAAGTCTTGTCATTCCGACTAAAAACCCGAAAGAATCTTCTTTCGGGTTTTTTACATACATTCCCATTTATTATTTTTTTAAATCAATTTACTCTATTCCCAATTGTGCCTTAATATCCTCTGCTATGTATAAAACATCTTCCATATCGGTCAAACATTCCTCCATAATAGTTGTATATTTCGCAATATCTTCTGTATCTCCCACATGAACTGCCGCTTTATACAAGGATGCCGCTTCAAAATATCGTGCAATAGCATAACACTGTTCTAACCCCGGTGTCAATTCCACACCTTCATTTTGATTATGGTAAGCATCTAAAACAATATCGCCATATTGCCCATCTTGAATGGAATACCAAAACATATCTTCGTCTCTAGTATAACTATAGTCCATATCTGCTAATTCAATAATGGTTGTCAGTAGTGCTAACACAAATATAACACTAAATATACTCAGAATTACATTAATAATTAACTCATTTGTTCTGCTTCTCAAATCTCCATCTCGTATAATTTGGGAATTCCCTTTATTATGATTACTGTTTTGAAAACTTGATGAATCAGGTCTTTCATAAAAAACATTATTCTGTCTGCCCATACTGCTCGACCCCCTCTTCCATCAAAACCTGTCTTTTCGCCTCCGATAATTCAGAAAATGATTCTATTTCCTCACCTGAAAGACCATAATACGTTTGTATAAACGCTTCCATATCTTCTACCAAATCATTCATACAAGCCTGATGCCTGCGGCTGTACTGTTGTTCATCAGCATATTCCTTCTTTTTAGAATATTCATACACATAATTTACATTATCCGCAGCATGCCCTGCCCGATCTTCAGGCGAATAATAATCCGTCTCCTCTATTGTCACAATATCCATGGTATATTGATACATATACCGGAAACTGCTGCAGCAACGGACAACCATCTCATATTCATCTAAATTATCACAATCAGAAAGTTCATAATCTTCCCAAAAACAAGCCAATGCAATATAGTCTCTGTTTTCCTCCAATGTATCTAACTGTGCCTTATACCAATCTAAATTGGCATTTATCTTTCTTTCATTCAGAAAACGTTTAAAACTATAAATATTATCATTAAAAATCAAAAGTCCTAAACTTGCAGCAATCAAAACAGCAATCAACGTAATTTTTATAGTCCATTGATTCAGACGCTTTGATTTATGCATAACTTCTGCTTTTGTCTCATGAAACTCTTTTGTAAAATGACGCATTTCTTTGCGGTGTTTTACCGAAAATGTATTTTCTGCGCCACAGAATAAACATCTCTCATCATCAATAGATAGATTTGCTCCACATTTTCGACATTTCATATTGTCGTTTCCTTCCTATTCAATACGATCCAGTATCTGATCTGCATAATCAAAGCAGACTCTTGCACTAAGAACATCATAATCTAATGCCTCTTCATATAACTGTTCCGCTTCTTCATCCGTAAATTTTAAACGGTTATAAAAAATTTCTTCCGAATACTCACGATACTCTTCCACAATTTCCATTTCTTTCTCTGATAGTATTATATATGTATCTTGATACATACGGTAATGAAACCACATGCAATCATAGACAAGACCATGCGCCTGATACTTAGATAGTTCTTCTCCTGCATCCAGCAGCTCCACATAATCTTTCATATCATCCATTCGTACATATATGGAGATAAAATCAGCATGCTCCCAATTATATATGGAATGATTGGTATTCTCTTTTTCATTTATCTCATACAAATTATTTTCAAATTCCACTATTCCAGCATAATCACCAGCCGCATACATTTCATCTAAGAGCGGATAATTATCTCTCTCCCAAAGCATCTCTGCCTTCGCATCATATTCAGAATCATCATAAACAATACTCTCAATTGCAAAATGTGCACCTACTATTACAACCGCAATCAATACCACAATCAGTATGGTAATCCATATAACTTTACTGCTCTTAAATAGGGATTTTTTTATCTGTTCTTTCTGCATTTGCGGAATCTGGCTTAACTGTTCCTCTGTCTGCTTCAGATCCTTCATATACTTTTCTTCTGCACCGGGAATATTTATGTATCCGCAGAACGGGCATTTGGGTTCCATTACCTCAATAGCCGCTCCACAGTTTGGACAAATAATCTTATCCATAAAATTTCCTCATTTCTTTATCCGTTCTTACTGTATAAGACTTCATTCACAAGTTCTTTTCCTTCAAAAAAAGCATCCATATTATCAAAAGTAACTTTGGCAATATTACTTAATGCTTCTTCTGTTAAAAATGCCTGATGAGATGTAACAATTACATTTGGCATAGCGGATAATAATGCCAATGTGGCATCCATAATCCCTTTTTCGGAATGATCTTCAAAGAAAAATTCTGCTTCTTCTTCATATACATCAAGACCAGCACCGCCAATCCTTCTTTCGCGCAATGCATCTAAAAGTGCCTTACTATCAATCAGTCCGCCACGGGAAGTATTGATGATAAAGCAATGTTCTTTCATCTTAGAAACTGCTGCTTCATCAATAATATGATGCGTCTGCTCTGTCAAAGGACAATGCAGTGAGATTACATCACTCTCTCTAAATAAAGTATCTAAATCCACGTATTCATATCCTAATGACTCATTTGGGAAAATATCATACGCCAGTACACGCATCCCGAATCCTTTACAGATATTCACAAATACCTGACCAATTTTTCCAGTTCCAATTACGCCCACAGTCTTCCCGTAAAGATCCATACCTGTCAAGCCATTAATATTAAAATTGTATTCTCTGGTACGGTTATATGCCTTGTGCAACTTACGATTTAAGGTTAAAAGTAATCCCATAGCAAACTCTGCAACTGCATATGGAGAATATGCTGGTACACGGGCAATCTTTAATTTACCGCATGCGGTCTTAATATCCACATTACTATAGCCCGCACATCGCATCGCAAGCAGTCCGACGCCATTTGCAGCCATCTGTTCTATCACTTCTCCATTGATATCATCATTTACAAAAGCACAGACTACTTCATATCCCTTCGTTAAAGAGACCGTATCCGCTGTCAACTTACCTTCAAAATAATGCATTTCGTACCTGCCGTCATTTAATCTGTCAAACCAGATTTTATCATATGGTTTTGTGTCAAACATTGCTACTTTTTTCATTGCTAATCTCCATAATACTATTTCCACAATACATCCGGATATAAACCTTCTGCCTTCAACTTACCGATAGCTTCCATTACCTGCGGCTTATCCTCTTTGTATGTAACACCATGCCATACATCCGGTGTTTTTAATACTTCTACAGTGGCTTTTCCTTCCTGTAATAATTCATCCACAACAAAAGGAAGGAAATATTCTGCCTTTTCCGGATTTGCCGGAAGTTCTTCTTTTAAGAAAGTCACAAAACGTTCTTCTAATTCCTTCATAATACTGTTGGTAAAGCCCCACATATTCATAGACACTAAAGATTCCTTAGGAAGTTTTACCCATGACTCTCCACCATCTTCTGTATACTCAGCATCTTCGCCATGCTTTTCGATGCGGGTACGCTCATTGATTTTAATAAGTTTATTATCTTCGTCCACCACACAGACACCACGCGCCACATGACCATTTTCAGTCAGTGTATTGTGAAGCTGGTAGCCAACCATAGCATATCGATACTTCTCATCATCTTCGATAGTTGTTAACTGACGATAGATTTCTTCAAACGCATGACGTCCATAAAAATCATCCGCATTAATAACCGCAAATGGTCCGCTGATGGCATTCTTTGCACATAATATAGCGTGTCCTGTTCCAAACGGTTTTACTCTTCCTTCTGGAATGGAAAATCCTTCCGGTAATTTATCCAATTCCTGAAATACATATTCTACCTGTACATATTTGGCAATCCGCTCTCCGATGGAACGTTTAAATTCTTCTTCAATCTGATGCTTAATTACAAATACGATTTTTTCAAAACCGGCTTTTACTGCATCATAAATACTGAAATCAATAATAATATTTCCCTGCTCATCCACAGGATCAATCTGCTTTAATCCACCGTAACGGCTTCCCATTCCTGCCGCCATAATGACTAATACTGGTTTTTCCATTACTAATCTCCTTTTCTAACTTATATTTTACATCAATGGACCAAATATTCTCATAATACGTCCATATGCTCTCTGCCATAATGGGATCAATTCATAATAATCCCTGTTTACCGGAATACATTTTAGGAATGTCTCTTCAAAATCCCTATATATATCATGTATTCCCTCTTTTTTATAAAATAAGCATCCACATTCATAATGCAGATATAAACTTCTGAAATCCAAATTAATGGTACCCACTGTCGCCACTACATCATCACTTATAA
Organism: uncultured Lachnospiraceae bacterium; assembly: GCA_964531805.1. Classification (GTDB taxonomy): domain Bacteria; phylum Bacillota; class Clostridia; order Lachnospirales; family Lachnospiraceae; genus RGIG8767. The sequence continues at coordinate 3,264 of CAZHGE010000021.1, read as the reverse complement.
AGGTCTTACTATGTATAAATCCCGGCTTATATTCATAGATCTTTACACCAGCCGCCAACAGTTTACGGTAATAAGTCCTTGCGATATAATACGGCGTTTTTTTATCCGGAATATGTGGTAAAATCATCCTTACATCCACGCCACTCCTTGCCGCATGCACGATAGCAGTCTCCATCTCATGATCTAAAATCAAATACGGCGTCATAATATAAACATATTTTTTTGCCTGATACAAAATATTCAGATATACATTTTCTGCCACATTTTCTTTTTGATACGGACCGTCCCCATAAGGAATCACATATCCATCCGACTCCACCGGGTAAGTCTCAAGATAAGAGACATAATCAATGCCCTTTTTATAAGCAACGGAATTCCATGTCTGCATGTATAAAAGAGTAAAGCCTTTGACCGCTTCCCCTTTAATCATAACAAAATTATCTTTCCAATGCCCAAAACGTTCATAGGCATTGATATACTCATCGCAAAGATTAATGCCACCTGTAAATGCTGTTTTACCATCAATTACAATAATCTTGCGGTGATCTCTGTTATTATAATGGGTGGAAAAAAACGGATATATATGGGAAAAAGTACGGGCATGGATTCCTTTTTTCTTCAACCTTTCCGCATAATCACGGGGCAAAAGAGCTACACAGCCGATATCGTCATACATAAAACGAACCTCGACTCCTTCTTTGACTTTTTCTTCCAGGATTGCCATGACGTTGTCAAAGAAAATGCCCTCTTCCACCATAAAAAATTCAATAAATATAAATTTCTCTGCTTTTTCTAATTCATCCAAAATCGGGTCCATGGCATCATCACCCAATGGGAAATATTGCATGGATGAATTCTGGTAGGCAGCTGCACCATATTTTTCCAAATAAGAAGAGATACGTTTTAGTTCAGGCTCTGAGCCGGAAATCGCCTCTTTGATCCGATCATCCGTATAACTAAATCTGCGTGTTTCTTTTCCTATTTCCATTGCCACATTTTTAATTGCAACTGTTCCAAAATTATATTTAAAATACACAAAAAGCAAGGTTCCCGCTACTGGAAACAAAATGATGGGCAGAGTCCAGGCAATCTTATATGCTGGATTACTGTCATCATTAATGATAAAAACCATACAGATCAGTGCTAAGATCACGGATCCTTCATAGTAAATCTTTGCATAACTGTCCAGCCAGAAAAAAACTGCAAATAAAAGCAAAAACTGTGCCAGCAGCAGTAATGCCGTCACAACAAAACCACTAAATACCATACGCTTTAAATAATGAAGTGTGGTATGCTTAATGGTTTGTCGTAAATTATCCCCCTTATATTCCCTTTTACGATACTTCTGCATAACTACTCCTTAAAAACCAAACGCCGGCGCGCTTTGCGAACCGGCTTATTGGATAAAAGGCGATACACTTTTTGCACCGCCATTAGAACCAATATGCGGTACATATAACACACCGCATATTGATTTATCTCCTTTATTAATGATGGAACAAACGCACGCCGTTAAATACCATAACCATATTATATTTATCACAGCATTCTATTACAGCATCATCACGAATAGATCCGCCAGGCTGAACGATGTATTTTACACCACTCTTCTTTGCTCTCTCAACATTATCAGAGAATGGGAAGAATGCGTCTGAACCAAGTACAGCTCCGTCCATCTGATCCAACCATGCACGTTTTTCTTCCGCTGTAAACACTTCCGGTTTTTCCTTGAATACTCTCTGCCATGCACCTTCTGCAAGAACATCCATGTACTCTTCCCCAATATAATTATCAATAGCATTGTCTCTGTCCGCACGACCAATACCATCTACGAAAGGAAGGTTTAATACCTTTGGACACTGACGAAGCAGCCAGTTATCAGCTTTGCTTCCAGCAAGTCTTGTACAATGAACACGTGACTGCTGTCCTGCACCAATACCGATTGCCTGACCATCTTTTACATAGCATACAGAATTAGACTGTGTATATTTCAGTGTGATGAGTGCAATCTTCATATCAATGATTACGCTCTCAGGGAGATCTTTATTCTTTGTTACAATATTTTCAAATAAAGCATCATTAATCTCGATTTCGTTTCTACCCTGCTCAAAAGTAATACCAAATACTTCTTTATGCTCAATTGGATTTGGAACATAATTTTCATCAATCTGGATTACATTGTAGCCGCCCTTCTTCTTAGCTTTCAAGATTTCAAGAGCTTCATCCGTATAACCTGGCGCAATCACACCGTCAGAAACCTCTCTTTTGATAATGCTTGCTGTTGATGCGTCACATACATCGGATAATGCGATGAAATCACCAAAAGAAGACATTCTGTCAGCGCCTCTTGCTCTTGCATAAGCACATGCAAGTGGAGAAAGTTCTCCTAAATCGTCTACCCAGTAGATCTTCTTTAACACATCACTCATAGGAAGTCCTACCGCTGCTCCAGCAGGTGATACATGCTTAAAAGAAGTTGCAGCAGGAAGTCCTGTTGCTTTCTTTAATTCTTTTACTAACTGCCAGCCGTTAAAAGCATCTAAAAAGTTAATGTAACCCGGTCTTCCGTTTAATACCTGGATTGGAAGTTCTGAACCATCGTTCATATAGATCTTGGATGGTTTCTGATTCGGATTACAGCCATATTTTAATTCGTATTCGTTCATCTTTTGATTCTCCTCTATTTTATACTAATTCATTTGGTGTTGAATTATTACACATTTTTATTTACAATTCTTGTTTCATATTTGCCTGTAGCAATATCAATGTATCTTACGAATAAAGACACCTTATTATCTTCATTTAAATTCGTCCAAAGCATATTCGTAAAGGTATCAATATCTCCCTCAATACCAATCCACTTTGGTTCGCCTTCAAAACTTGGTAATGGATCGCCATCCTGCATATAAGTATGGATAAAACGTCCCTGACCAGCCTTTGGATTCTCATAGGTGAATGTATAACGGTTATTTCCGTCCGGATCCCCATTATCACTCTTTAAAATAGACATTGCATAATGGAATGTACCATCTTCTACCTGCAATACACCTGAAATTCTTGGTGTGTAATTTGGTCCGTCCGGCTCAAACTGACGGATTCTTAAACTCTGCTCAAAACTTTTCCCTTCTGCCATTCCATCGTAAGCAGTATCTGTCTGATCTCCGTTTGTTACAATGGTCTTGTTTCCAAGTACACGTACTGGTGCATAAATAATCAAGGATGGATCTGTCAATTTAGAAGGATCAAACGCCTGTGTACGGATAC
>CAZHGE010000020.1:0-34194 GCA_964531805.1 uncultured Lachnospiraceae bacterium | reverse complement strand
TAACTTCTTTTGCTTTTACCCATTTTGCTTCTTCTGGGATAGGAGCACAACCGTGATTAACACCCTGTGCTACTGGACACATTTCTTCAACTTCTCTTGAATAAATCATGTGAAAACTCCTTTCAATAATAAGCTTATAAACCTATAATATAATCTCACAAATACGACAAAAAATCTAGTGGTTTTTAATATTTTTCCGCGATTTCTGTCTTTGTTTTGTAGATACTGTTTTCCGGAACAAATCCTCTTACCATGGATGTAGGATAAATATTCGTAGATTTTCCAATTACAGTACCCGGATTTAAAACGCTGTTACAACCAACTTCTACACTATCGCCTAACATCGCACCAAACTTTTTAAGACCGGTTTCGAGATCTCCATTCTGGGTATGTACTTTTACCAGTGTCTTATCACTTTTTACATTGGAAGTAATGGAACCTGCTCCCATGTGGGCTTTGAAACCAAGCACACTGTCGCCTACATAATTATAATGAGGTACCTGCACCTTGTTAAAAAGAACTACGTTTTTTAATTCTGTAGAGTTTCCTACAACTGCACCTTTTCCCACAATGGCATTACCACGGATAAATGCACAATGGCGTACTTCTGCTTCTTCATCAATAATTGCTGGACCATTGATATGGGCTGTAGGATACACATTGGCACTTTTAGCAACCCAGACATTTTCTTTTACTTCCTCATACTGTTCTTCTGGAAGTGTCTTTCCAAGTGCAATAATAAAATCCTTGATCTTAGGAAGTACTTCCCACGGATAGGTTGCACCGTCAAATAAATCGGCGGCGATGGTCTCTTCTAATGTGTAGAGACTACTGATTTGTAATTCTTTCATATTTTCCTCGCCTTCCGCCCTTTCGGGCTAAAAGAATTTATATTAAAACCTACTTATAAAAGATTTTAATTCTTTGAAACTGCTGTTGTAAAGGGGTACTGTCCGCACGCAGCTGCTTTACATAGTTCGTTCTGCGGGCTACAAAACCATTGAGTTTTTCCAGATATTCTTCTGTCGTAACGGTTCCCTGTGCAACACCTGTTAATCCCTTTTCCCAGCTTGCGGTAAGCGCTGGGTCCAATAACTGTTTAATGGAACCATTCACCACTTCATATACCACTTCACCATATAAAGTCGGGGTAATAATCTGCGTCTTTTTGTTCAATTTCAAATAATCAATATTAAACAATTTCTTTAATATCTCCGCTCTTGTCGCACTGGTGCCGATACCGCTTCCCTTAATCTGGGCACGGAGTTCTTCATCCTCAATAAACTGTCCAGCATTTTCCATTGCCAGAATAATGCTTCCGGAATTATATCGTTTTGGCGGAGAAGTTTCTCCTTCCTTAATTGAAAGAGCATCCTTTAAAACAACGTCTCCTTTTTTAACCTGCAACAAAAATTCCTGTAATGCAGGCGTCATTTTCCCATCATTATTTTCTGTCTGATCGAAGTTATCATTTTCGTCGCGTTCAGCATCTTTAGACTGACTTGGTGCTTCCGAAGTCTGTTTTTTGAAGGAATATTGTAATACCTTAAGGTATCCCTCTTCTTTCAAAGTCTTATAATTTGCAAAGAATGATTCATTCCCAAGCGCAGTTTCCAATGTCACCTTCTGATAAACAGCTGGCGGATAAAAAACACTAAGAAAACGTCTGACAATGACTTCATACACCTTTTTCGCTGTCGCAGACAAAGAATCATAGGCATTTAATCCCTGACCAGTCGGAATAATTGCATAATGATCCGTAATCTGTTTGTCATTGACATAACGGGATTTGGGTAATTTTGATACGGAACCATTTTGGCTGATTTCTTCAATATACGGCGCCATTGCTCCAATCTTGTGAAGTCCGTTTAAGGTCTTGGAAATCTCTTTTGCAACAGCTGATGATAGCACTCTGGCATCAGTTCTCGGATATGTTGTCAGTTTCTTTTCATACAATTCCTGTGCAATACGAAGTGTTTCATCCGGACTGATTTTAAACAGTTTAGAACACTCATTTTGTAATTCTGCCAGATTATATAAAAGAGGCGGATTCTTTGTCTCTTTTTTTCGTTCAATGGACTTGATCACACCTTCTGTAACCGGTTCTAATGATTCTAAAAAAGCTTTTGCATCCTCTTCTTTTAAAAATCCATTATCCTTATACAATTTTGGAGACTCAAAAAAAGCACTGTCCTTTGTTACTTTCCATTCCGCCTCATAAGAAATATCCTCTTGTGTAAATGTGGCAAGAATACGGTAAAACGGTGTCTTTACAAAATCACGGATTTCCCGTTCTCTGTTGACCACCATTCCCAAAACACAGGTCATAACGCGGCCCACAGATATGACCGCTTTGTCCTGATTTAAGAATCGTTTTACATTTTGCGAATAACGTAAGGTCAGTGCACGGGAAAAGTTAATACCCATCAGGTAATCCTCTTTTGCCCGCAGATATGCCGCATTGGAAAGATTATCATATTCAGAAGCATCCTTTGCTTCCCGGATTCCTCTCAGAATCTCCTCTTCTGTCTGTGAATCAATCCAAATACGTTTTAATACGGCATTTTTATTGTAACCGGCCTCCTGTAACACCAGACGCTGGATATATTCACCTTCACGTCCGGAGTCGCCGGCATTGTATATCACTTCTATATCATCCCGATGAAACAACCGCTTTACTGCCTGAAACTGCTTAGAGACATTTCCTATGATCTCATATTTATATTCCTGTGGAATAAAAGGAATGGTTTCTAAACTCCAGCGTTTGTATTTTTCATCATAAGCATCCGGATAACTCATGGTAACAAGATGACCCACACACCATGTAATAATATAATTCTCTGACTCGAGATATTCCCCATGGTTTTTCATCGATTCGCCTAATACTTTGGCAAATTCCCTTGCTACACTGGGTTTTTCCGTAATAATTAATTTCTTTCCCATGAACACCTACATCTTATCCGGAGTAAGAAGACGTACATTAGCTCTCTTTCCCTGCTCCGCATTTAATTTTTCATCAAAACCGCCATTAGAAATCAGATATACATAATCCACCGGTAGTTTTGCCTGCTTTGCACAGAATAACAGCCATTCATAGTCTTCATATTTCATCACTGGTTTTTCCCAATTACACAATCCAATGATGGTTCTACCGGATGCATCCTGAGCAACAATGTCGATATTTCCCACTTTACCAGTCCACTTACCAACACTTTTCACTGCAAATGGCAACGTATTCTTTCGGTTTTCTACTTCCATATACTCACGGCAGATTTCCGTAAATGTCTTCTGCGTAAAATTTCTCATTCTTGGCTGGATATAACGACAGAAATACTCTTTTGCACCTAATTCAGCCAAAATCTCTTCATTTCCAAATAAGAACTGATACGTAAAATCTACATAATGATTACGAATTCCATAGAGACCCTTCTGTAAATTATCACGTCCCTCTGTATCAACACTGAAATCCTTTTCTAAAATCCCAAGTTCCATCAGGTTCTTAATATATACACTGATTTTTGCACGCGAAAAACCAGTGTGCTGATGCAATTCATTCAACTTATATTTTCCATGCGCAAGCGCTGTTAAAATCGTATTGTAAACACTGGTCTCTCTTAACTGGTTTTCTACTGTCCATACTCCATAATGATGAAGGCGGCTGGACGGATTGCATACATTACGAATGATATTTTCCTCTAAGGACATCTTCTTATCAATCAGATTCCAAATCTCAGGAAATCCACCAAAGATAGCATATCCTTCAATACATTCTGTCAGTGTAAACTGTTTAAATTCCTTTACAAATTCAGAGAATGGTAATTCCTTTACTTTTAAAAATCCCGAAATATTCTTGGCGCGAAGACCAAATTTACGGATCATACTATTTTCAATCCACTCCACCTGTGAACTGCATAAAATAATCAGTACATCCTTACGACTGGTCTGTAAATGTGTAAACAGATAATCCGCAAACTCTTCAGATACTTTCGCAATATTCTGAAATTCATCAAAGATTAAGATTCTTTTCCCATCTGCTTCCGGCAATTTCCCAATTGCACCAAATACATCTGAAAATTCCGGATAATCCGGCATTTCGCCTAATAAGTAGGACATTTTCTGTCTCCACATATATAACTGTTCCCGCTCAGATACAATGGAACAGTCAAAACGAATCACATCTTTATAATCTTTTGTAAATTCAGAAAGCAATGTAGTCTTTCCTACACCGCGCTCTCCATAAAGGATCAGAAGCTGGCTTCCATCCCTTTTCATGTATTCTGATAATACTTTTATCTCTGCGTCTCTTCTTCCAGACATTTTTTTAACCATGCCTTTCTGTTTTCCCTAACCCTTTGTATTTATGACTGTTCAGACAATAACTCTTCTATCTTTTCACTGACCATTGGCTTGCCCATATAATATCCCTGTATATTATCACAGCCAATATCGCGTAAAAGATCAAACTGTACTTCATCTTCAACACCTTCCGCTATTGTATGGAAGCCCAGCTTTTTACCCATATCAATGATTGTTTCTGCGATCGTCCTGGTAGGATTGTCTGTTACAACAGTGTCAATAAATGTTTTATCTATTTTTAATGTGTCGATAGGCAGTCTTCTCAAATAAGACAAAGATGAGAAGCCCGTTCCAAAATCATCCATAGAGAAACGGATACCATATTCTCTAAGCACATTCATTTTCGCAATCACATCGTCCATATCATCAATAAATACGGACTCGGTTATTTCTAACTCAATCATATGCGGTTCCATATCATAACGCTTCAACACCTGAATTAATGTTTTCACAAAATCCTTATTTTTAAATTGGAGCGCAGATATATTAATGGATAACGTAATATCCGTAAAATGATAACGGTTTAACCATTTCGAAAAATCAGAAACGGATTTTTCCAAGATCCAGTCACCCAGTTGTAAAATGGAACCATTCTTTTCTGCTACCGGAATAAAAGTGGCTGGTGAAATAACCTTGCCATCTTCATCCTTCCAACGTACCAAAGCTTCCACACCACGTAATTTTTTATCATCTGTAGAAAACTGTGGCTGATAGCACATAAAAAATCCCTGATCCTTTAGTGCCTTTTCCAATTTGTGTTCGATATTTACCCGCTCTACGAACTCCTGGATAATCGGCGCATCGTAATACTGAACACCGTTCTTCTGTGTATGTTTTGACTTGAACATGACGATTTCGGCACAATTAATCAATTCCAATGCATCCGAAGCACATTCCGGATACTCTGCAACACCAATGGAAACGGTTACCGTTACTTCATTTCCATTTGATAAACGGAACGGTTCTTCTAATCTTTCTTTTAGTGAACTAATAATGGAATCCACACTTCTGTTTCCACATGGATCAAAAATCGCAACACAGAAAATATCACTGTTAAAATGAGAAACGATCACTTCGTCTGTGGCCAACTCTTTAAAGCACTGTCCCATCTGCTGTACGAGTTCATCCCCCATCAACATTCCCATACCATCATTAATTCTGCGGAAATCATCCACATCAATAAAGAGAACACTTACCATGCAGTTTTCTTTTTTTGCCCTTCCAAGCATTTCTCTTAATTTGATAATAAAATAATTACGGTTATATAGACCTGTATATACATCATAATAAGCTAAATAAGTCAACTCATCATTCTGTACCTTAAATTTAGTTGTATCTTTAAAACGAAGGACCTTCTCTACAGGCTCCCCATTTTCATCATAAGTCACATTGACTTCTAACTCCACCCACAGATTCTTGTCTTTCATCTTAAATTCGCAGATGTCACGTTCTTTTTTACGTGTTTCCAAAGTCATATACTCATAGAGACGTACACGATCTTCTTCCTCAGCACATTCCACAATCTGATTGAGTGATTTATATACTTTTGGATCAAAATCAAAAAAATGGGACCAGCTGCCAAAATGAACCGTTCTTTTGTCTCCAAAATGATAATACAATATAGCATTACTTGATGTATTACAGATCATCTTGTACATGCTCTCATCACTTAACAATCGATTGTTCATAGCCTCTAAAAGGCTTAACTGGTAACTTGTCCCACTCATTTTTTATACCCCAATACTACTATAGTTTTATTTAATACCTAAAATACGTTCTTTATCTTTTTGCAACCCAATTATTTCTTTGTAATGTAACCCTGTGCTTTTAACAACTCAGCGCAAAGAACAGCTCCCCCTGCTGCACCTCTTACTGTGTTATGGGATAAACCTACAAATTTGAAATCATATACCTTATCTTCACGGATACGTCCTACATTGATACCCATGCCATTTTCATAATCAACATCCATTTTAACCTGTGGACGATTGTCTTCTTCATGGTATGTGATAAACTGCTTCGGTGCACTTGGAAGTTCTAATTCCTGTGGAGCACCTTTGAATTCTTTCAACTTTGCAATCAACTGCTCTTTTGTAGGTTTTTTCTTAAACTTAACAAATACAGCTGCTGTGTGTCCGTTTAATACAGGTACACGGATACACTGACATGTGATAACCGGACTTGTTGCTGGTTTGATTACTCCATCTTCAATAGATCCCCAGATTCTTAATGGTTCCATCTCAGATTTTTCTTCTTCTCCACCAATATAAGGAATGATATTTTCTACCATTTCCGGCCAGTCTTTAAATGTCTTACCAGCACCAGAAATTGCCTGATATGTAGTTGCCACTACTTCGTATGGCTCAAATTCTTTCCATGCTGTTAAAACAGGTGCATAACTCTGGATAGAACAGTTAGGCTTAACTGCAACGAAACCTCTTGTTGTACCAAGACGTTTTTTCTGGAAATCAATAACCTTCATATGATCCGGGTTAATCTCCGGCACAACCATAGGAACATCCGGTGTCCAACGATGAGCACTGTTGTTAGAAACAACAGGTGTCTCTGTCTTAGCATAATCTTCTTCGATTTTTTTGATTTCTTCCTTTGTCATATCAACAGCACTGAATACGAAATCAACATCTTTAGATACTGCTTCTACTTCATTTACGTTCATAACAACAATCTTCTTAACAGCTTCTGGCATTGGAGTATCCATTTTCCAACGGTCACCAACTGCTTCTTCGTATGTCTTGCCTGCTGAACGTGGGCTTGCCGCGATTGTTGTTACTTCAAACCATGGATGGTTTTCTAATAAAGAGATAAATCTCTGTCCAACCATACCAGTACCACCAAGGATACCAACTTTTAACTTATCACTCATTTTTTCATATCATTGAATCTTCTGTCTGTTACAGCGGATTCAATTTTCCTCCTCTTTTTTTAAATATTTATGATAAATAGCTATCACATTCTTCATCTGTTCCGGTCCTGGTGCACCGGTTGTTAATCTCTTTTCTACACATGTCTTTAAACTGATGGCATCAAATACATCCACATCAAAAACATCACTGATATCCTGTAATTCTTCGATAGTCAGATCATCAATAGCACAGTTTTTCTCAATACAGTAAAGAACCAGTCTACCGATTACACTGTGGGCGTCTCTAAATGGCATGCCTTTTTTTACCAGATAATCCGCCGCATCTGTTGCATTAGTAAAACCAAGTTTTGCACTTTCTTCCATATTCTGTACGTTAAATTTCATGGTATCTAACATACCTGTAAATAATAAGATGCAGTCTTTTACTGTATCAATGGCATCAAAGGTCATCTCTTTGTCTTCCTGCATGTCTTTGTTATATGCAAGCGGAATTCCCTTCATAGTTGTTAACATAGATATCAACGCGCCGTAAACACGTCCTGTCTTACCACGTACTAATTCTGCAATATCAGGATTCTTTTTCTGCGGCATAATACTGCTTCCAGTAGAATACGCATCATCAATTTCCACAAAACGATATTCGTTAGAGTTCCAAATGATAACTTCTTCGCTGAAACGGCTTAAATGCATCATAATCGTGGATAATGCGGATAAGAATTCAATACAGTAATCTCTGTCCGATACCGAATCCATACTATTTAAGGTAGGGCCCTCAAATCCAAGCATGGACGCCACATATTCTCTATCCAATGGATAGGTGGTTCCTGCAAGTGCACCACTTCCCAATGGACAGTAATTCATTCTCTTATAAATATCATTCAAGCGGCTTCTGTCACGCTTAAACATCTCAAAATATGCTCCCATATGATGCGCAAGTGTAATTGGCTGAGCCTTCTGTAAGTGTGTAAATCCCGGCATATAGGTCTCTACATTTTCTTCCATAATTCGAAGAAGAACATGTAATAATTCTTCCAGTTCTTCATCCACAATAATTACCTGGTCTCTCACATACAAACGCATGTCCAAAGCCACCTGATCGTTACGGCTTCTTCCAGTGTGCATTTTCTTACCGGCATCACCAATCTTTTCAATCAATTTCGCTTCTACAAAACTATGTACATCTTCAAATCCAGTTTCAAATGTTAATGTACCTTTATTTACTTCATCCTTAATCTGAGTCAATCCTTTAACAATCGCATCTTTTTCTTCTAAAGTAAGAATATCCTGTTTTTCCAGCATTACCACATGCGCAATGCTGCCTTCGATATCCTGTTCAAAAAGACGTTTATCAAAAGAAAGAGATTCATTAAAACGAAACACTTCTTCTTTTGTATCTTTTGTAAATCTTCCACCCCAAAGCTGTGCCATAGAGCGTGCCTCCTATTATTCCCATTTTATTACTTTATCATTTATTAAATCTGAATTTGATGTTATCACAATTTTTTTTATTTTACAACGAAATTATCACGTTTTTATTACAAATTCATACAATATCACTATGAAAGGAGGAGAAGAATATGGAAAGTTTATCTATAACCCAGCCAAAAGTACTAAAAGACGACACCATTCTACGTTTAGAGGATGTTTCTTTCTCCTACCATAGCCTAATTGGAGAAACAAATGTATTAAAAAATCTTTCTTTTTCTGTCAAAGAAGGGGAATTTATCGCTATTGTTGGTCCAAGTGGGTGTGGAAAATCAACATTATTAAACATCATTTGTGGACTTATAAAGATAAAATCTGGTAAACGTATCCTTGCAGAAGATACTTCTATCGGATATATGCTCCAGCATGACCACTTATTTGAATGGCGTACCATATATGAAAATGTAACCCTTGGACTGGAAATCCAAAACAAAAAAACACCGGAAAACGAAGAATATGTCCTTTCTTTATTAGAGAACTATGGGCTTTTGGATTTTAAAGACAAACGCCCCAGCGAATTATCCGGCGGTATGAAGCAAAGGGCTGCATTAATCCGCACTCTTGCTCTTCATCCCCAGATTTTGTTACTGGATGAACCTTTTTCTGCCCTGGACTATCAAACACGCCTTTTAGTATCTTCTGACATTGGCCGCATTATACGCCAGACAAATAAAACCGCTATTTTAGTCACCCATAACCTGTCAGAGGCAATCAGCCTCGCTGACCGTGTACTGGTTCTTTCCAAGCGTCCTTCCACTATCCGGGAAGATATCAAAATCCAGCTTACTCTGCCGGATGATTCTCTTCTAGCTTACAGACGCGCACCGGAATTCCAAAACTATTTTAATGAAATATGGGAGTTGTTGCTTGATGAAAAATAATACTATCAAAACCGATCAACAATTGTATATCGAACGATGTCGAAGAGAAAATATTTTTATAAAAACTGCGCGCGTTGCCGTACTTCTTTCTTTTATTGCACTTTGGGAACTGGCATCTGCTTTTTCCATAATCGACCCATTTTTCTTTAGTTCTCCCTCCCGTATCATTATGCTATTTATAGATATGTGTAAGAATTTTGAAATATTCATCCATACGGGCATAACATTATATGAAACAATCTTGAGTTTTCTTATTGTAAATGTACTAAGTATTTTTGTTTCTGTCATCATGCTGTCCTTTGACCGGTTCAGTAAAATCGTAGAACCTTATCTTGTCATCTTAAATTCCCTGCCAAAATCTGCATTGGCACCTCTTATTATCGTTTGGCTGGGAACCGGCAGCAGAACCATTATTGTTGCAGGTATCTCTGTGGCTTTATTTGGTTCTATCATCAATCTCTACACTGGATTTATACAAGTAGACGGTGAAAAAAGAAAGCTCATCACCACCCTTGGCGGTTCCAAAAAAGACCAGTTAACAAAGGTAATTATTCCAGCTTCTGTACCAATCATCTTAAGCAATATGAAGGTTAATATCGGGTTATCTTTAGTTGGTGTAATCATCGGGGAATTTCTTGCCGCAAGGCAGGGACTTGGATATCTTATCATTTATAGTTCGCAAGTATTCCAATTAGATATGCTGATTATGTCGATTATCATATTATGTTTAATTGCTCTGTTGTTGTATCAGAGTATTGACTTATTAGAACGTAAATATCACTAAACCAAACGTCGACACACTTACCGTGTCATCTTATTGGACCAAAAAAAGTCTGTCGTTTCCATCTCGACAGACTTTTTTGATTTCTATTCCCAATCAATTTCATTATGAGAAATAGTGTTACTCTTATCAGCTTTCGCCTCTTCAATTGCTTCAATTTCATCAAGTTCTGGAGGCACTTCTGGAATAAATTTAATTATTACATTATATATTGTCTCAATATCCTTTTGCGGAACTAATTCAATCAAGGTTTTTAATGTCTCTCTACTCATAAAATACTCCTATAATCTTTTATATACCTGACCACGTGGTTTGATATCATTTATAGTTATTGTATCATTTTCTATTGTAAACAATACCCTGAGATCACCTACTCTTAGTCGATATTCACACTCGTAACCTTGTATTTTTACCACATCTCCAAAGGGTAATTTTTCAATATTTTATTCTCCTTTATATCGTTTTTATTCTCAACATTTTATCTTTGGTTAAGTATAATAACAATTTATATAAAGTGAATATGGCACCTCCTATTCAGCATATTTCTCAGCCTGGGACTGAATCAAAGCCTGATCCTCAAAGTAATTAATTTTCATGGATGCACGTACTTCATCCAATGTCTTAGCTGCCACTTCTCTGGCTGCTTCTGAACCTTTCTTAAGTACTTCATATACATAAGGAATATCCTTCTGTAATTCTTTTCTGCGGTTACGGATTGGTTCCAATTCCTCCTGTAATACATTATTTAAGAACTTCTTCACCTTAACATCCCCAAGACCGCCTCGCTGATAATGTGCTTTTAACTCATCCAGATTTGCATATTCTGGCAAATAACGTTCAAACTGCTCTGTCTTGCAGAAAGCATCCAGGTAAGTAAATACGGTATTGCCTTCTAATTTACCAGGATCTTCAATACGAAGGTGGTCAGGATCTGTAAACATACTCATTACTTTTTTGCGGATATCTTCTGATTCCTCGGAAAGGTAAATGCAATTGCCTAATGATTTACTCATTTTTGCCTTACCATCAATACCCGGAAGTCTCATACATGCCTGATTTTCAGGAAGCAAGATTGTCGGCTCAACTAAGGTTTCACCATATACTGTATTGAATTTATGAACAATTTCTCTAGTCTGCTCTACCATCGGCATCTGATCTTCACCAGCAGGAACGGTAGTTGCCTTAAATGCTGTGATATCAGCAGCCTGACTGATTGGATATGTAAAGAAGCCAACCGGAATCGTTGTTTCAAAATTACGCATCTGAATCTCTGATTTTACAGTAGGATTACGCTGCAAACGGGATACTGTTACTAAATTCATATAATAGAATGATAATTCACAAAGTTCCGGAATCTGTGACTGGATAAATAAAGTAGATTTTGCAGGATCCAATCCACATGCCATATAATCCAGTGCTACTTCAATAATATTATCACGAATTTTCTGTGGATTATCCGCATTATCTGTCAGAGCCTGTGCATCTGCAATCATAATAAAAATCTTGTCAAACTCTCCCGAGTTCTGTAATTCCACTCTTCTTCTTAAAGAACCTACATAATGTCCTACATGCAGTTTCCCGGTAGGACGATCCCCTGTTAAAATAATCTTGCTCATATACCCTCTTTTCTGATATTAAAATATCTATAAATTTCCTATGATGAAAAAATAGCCACAGAACTTATGCAAGCACTGTGGCTGATTTACGAAGCAAGCTGAAAATGGGACTTGAACCCACGACCCCTTCATTACGAGTGAAGTGCTCTACCGACTGAGCTATTTCAGCAATCAACTTATTTATTATACTAACTCAGTCAGAATTTATCAAGACCGAATTTGCACATCCATCTTCGGATATGGAATTTCAATTCCATTTTCATCAAATGACGTTAAAATATTTTCTAATACACGCCATTTGACCGCCCAATATTCACTTTGCAACACATAGCACCGTACTCCCATAATTACTGCACTATCTGCCAGTTCATCCACATATACCAAACTCTGCTGATCTTTTAAAACTCCGTCCTCTTGATCGAGTAGATTTTCAAGCACTTTCTTCACTTTTTGAATGTCAGAATCATAGGATACTCCTATTTTCAAATCCAATCTTCTATATTTTGACTCAGTTACATTTGTCAAACTATTATTCGCAAGATTTCCATTTGGCAAAACAACGATTCTCTCATCCGTTGTACGAAGTTTCGTATAAAAAAGCGAAATCTCAGAAACAACACCTTCGTTTTTGTTTACATCTTCTACGATGTAATCCCCAACCTTAAATGGTTTTAAAATAAGAATCAGCACACCACCTGCAAAATTACTAAGTGATCCTTGCAGCGCAAGACCCAATGTAACCCCCGCAGATCCCAGCACCGCCACCAGGCTGGCAACCTGAACCCCGAAGGAAGTTGCCAGCCCGGCAACGAGTAATATCATCAGTGAAAATTTAATAAACGCATCTAAAAACTGGATCAACCCTGTATCTGCATTGGCTTTTACCAAACATTTCCGGGTTATTTTACGAACCCATTTGATTAATTTCATTCCAATAATCAAACATATAATTGCAAATACCACTTTAAGTCCTAACTGTATTAATTTATCACCCAGTTGATCTAATACCGTCTGCATCTACCTGTTTTTTTCTCCTATATAACTGATTTATTTTTTTGCTTTAACAGACTTACCCGCACGTGAGTCTGTTTTCGCTTCTGCCTTCTGGGCCGCTGCTTTTGTTTCTGCCTCTGCCTTTGTTTTGGCTTCTGCTTTTGCAGTAGTCTTCTTAGGGGCTGCTTTTTTAGAAGTTTCTTTTACAACCGTTTTTTCATCCGCTTTCTTAGAAGCTGTTTTTTTACGAACAACTTTAACTTCTGCTTCCGCTTCTGCGCCACTTAAGATTTTTTCACGTGCTTCATGCACTTTTGATTCCAAATTATCCTTTAAAGACATCTTCTCAAGAGCCTTTGCTTTTTCCAGAGCTTCTTTTTCAAGCTGTGCACGAATTTCCGCCACTTTACGTTCTGCAATTTCTAAGAGTTCTTCCTTGGTAAACGGACGATAGGAATAAACAGATACGCTCATTGGTGCTAATTTTACACAGAAAGTATAATTACGGCCATCGTAATATTCTTCTTTGGTCGCCTTAACATCTGCATCTAATTTAGCATTACCGCCAGTTTCCTTCATATTGGAATTATAAATCTCAGTATATTTTCCTTCGTCGGATACGCCAAGTTTATATTCTTCGTAATCATTCTGTGAGAAGTTGGCTACTACTAAAAGATTATCTTCCAAGCAGCCATTCTTACGCACAAAACTAAGTGTACCATCTCCATGATCCAGACAGTTAATCCACTCAAACCCATCTGCTTCTGTATCCAGAGCAGAAAGAGCCGGAAGTTCTTTGTACATACGGTTTAAAACCTGTATTGTCTCATCAATTCCCTGATCCATATATGTCAGTTTTTTACCTGGATGCAGCATAAAGAAGGAATACAATGCACGAAGGAATGGTTTCTTCCACTCTTCTTCTATCTGCATACAGTCAAGAAGAGAACCGCCATTACGATACACTTCATTATGAGAAATCGGAAGGATATAATTTTCACTATACGCATAAACCATACTAAAGGTCAGATCCTTTAAGGAATTGATGCGTTCCTCATAAGGCTTCTTCATATAAGCAATGAAATCCTGCATAAAACCAGTATTCCATGCATAATCAAATCCAAGTCCGTCACGTTCTAAACTTTCTGTAATCTTAGGCCATGCACTCGTTTCTTTTGCAATGGTAAGCACTCCAGGATACATCTTATGAAGGATGGAATTAAAATGTTTTACAAATTCCACACCTTCTAAGTTTTCGCTTCCACCATACATATTAGGAACCCACTGTCCTTCGCTCTTTCCATAGTCCATATATAACATAGAAGAAAGACCTGACAAACGAAGTCCGTCAGCATGAAATTTCTCTACCCAGTATATTCCATTTGCAATCAGGAAATTACTTACTTGTGGTCTTCCATAATTGAAATTGTATGCATCATACGCTACATTTTCTCTCTGTCTTTCATCTAAATGACCATACAGGAATGTTCCGTCAAAATTAGAAAGACCATGTTCATCTCTTGCAAAGAAGGAAGGTACCCAGTCAAGGATAACACCAATTCCAGCCACATGGAAGGAATCAATAAATGCCTTCATTTCTTCGCTTGTACCATAGCGGGCACTTACAGAATAATAACCTGTTGTCTGATAACCATTAAAATATTCATCCATATATTCCATAATTGGCATTAACTCAATATGGGTATATCCATTCTTTTTCACATATGGAATCACTTCTTTTGCAATCTCGGAAAGCGACATGTTTTTGCCATTTTCTTCTTTATAAGTATGAAGATTAATCTCATAAATGGAAAGCGGCGCATTCTTAGTGTCAAACTCTGCTCTCTTTTCCATCCACTCATCATCATTCCACGAAAAATCATCTTCCTTACAAAGTACGGATGCCGTATCCGGTGCCATCTGAGAACGAACTGCATACGGATCTGCTTTTAAATGAGTCAGACCACCACGCATCTGAATCTCATATTTATAATTCATACCTTCTGTAAGTCCAGGAACAAAAAGCATAAAAATACCTGTCTCTTCATGACGGATCATCGGATGGATTTTACCATTCCAATCATTAAAATCACCTACTACACTGACGCGGACTGCATTTGGTGCCCACACACGGAATACAACACCTTCCTGTCCATCCATCTTTGTAAAATGTGCACCCATTACTTCATATACATGATAATGAAGCCCGCTATTCATTTTACTGATTTCATCCTCTGTTAAAGAAACTTCATACTGGTATGGATCACGATACACATGACTCTTTCCCGCCGCATCTGTTACCACATAGTGGTATTTCTTCTTCGCCTTATGATTCATAACAGCAGCAAAGAAACCTTCTTCATCCACCATACCCATAGCAGTTGCTTTATCTTCATCATCTAAAACCACATCCACTTTGGCAGCACCTGGTAAAAATGTCTGATATAACATAGCATTACCAACCACATGCGCACCAAGCACTTTCTGTGGCTGATCCTCTTCTGCGTATTCAATAGCTTCAATCGCTGCCCAATCCATTAATTTGTATAGTTTTTTGTTCATCTTTGTTCCCCTTCCTAGATCTTATGTATAAATAATCCACTTCTTAATTTTGGTTCAAACCAAGTAGACTTTGGAGGCATCAATTTGCCTTCATCCGCTACTGCAAACAACTCTTCAATGGAAGTCGGATACATACTGAATGCAGCACTGCAATCCACTTTATTTCTTCTTTCTAATTCACCAAGACCTCTGATACCACCCACAAAATCAATGCGGTTATCCGTTTTCGGATTCTTAATACCAAAAATAGGGTCCAACACATAATTCTGTAATAAAGATACATCCAATCCTTCCACAGGGTCATCATTGGTAAATTCATCCTTAATGGTCAGTTTATACCACTTATCATCCAGAATCATACCAAATTCACCCTTTTTAGCAGGTGCCACGGCTGTATCACTTTCTTCAATGGTAAAATACGCCTTTAACTCATCCATGATGTCATCCACAGTCTTGCCATTCAAATCCTTTAATACACGGTTATAATCCAAAATCTTTAATTCAGATTCAGGGAAAAGAACGGATAAGAAATAATCCGACTCCTGAACCACACCTTCTTTTCTTCTCTGTAATCCTACCTTTACTGCGGAAGCACATCTGTGATGGCCATCTGCAATATAAATCTTATCCATCATGGAAAAAGCTGCCTGAAGTTTTTCATTATTCTCTGTGCTTGAAATTTTCCATACACAATGCTCTACACCATCGTCTGCCGTAAAGCAATACAACGGTTCTTTTGCCTCTTCCTCTTCCATAATATTTGTGATAGTTGCTACATCACGAAATGCAAGAAAGATTGGGCCAGTCTGGCAGCTTGTAGTATCAATATGACGGATACGGTCCACTTCTTTTTCTTCTCTTGTATTTTCATGTTTCATGATGACATTATTACAGTAATCATCCACAGAAGAACAAGCCACAATACCGGACTGCGCACGTCCATTCATAGTCAGCCTGTATATGTAATAACAGCTGTCTGTATCTTCAACGAACTGTCCTTTTGCAATCATATCTTCAATCAATTCTTTTGCCTTAGCATATACTTCCGGTGCATAAGTGGATACAGAATCGTCAAAATTAGTCTCTGCTCTGTCAATACGAAGGAATGACAAAGGATTCCCCTCAACTACCTTACATGCTTCTTCTCTGTTATATACGTCATATGGTAATGCTGCGATTTTATCCGCTAAATCTTTGGCTGGACGCACAGCACAAAATGGTCTGATATCTGCCATTATTCTTTCTCCTTTTTCGTTATATTGGTTATTTGCTTTTTCAGACATATAAACCTAATTTATACAAAATTAATATATAAATTTATTCTACATTTTGACATGGTAATTAGCAAGTGTTAAAATGTTTTTCAGTGAGAATAAAATATTCACTAAATTTATGGTCATTCCTATAAATTGAACGGTCAGGCAGCCTCATATGCCAAATATTTTTATAAGGAGATTTTCAAAATGACGAGTGAAGATAGAGAATTTTTAAATACCATTATGGATTATGCGGAAGAAGTAATGCCGGACATCGACCCGCAGAAAGTTCGTGTTTCCGAGCAGATTGAAAAATTACGCCCTGTCTTGCAGGAACTTGCTATGAAACACAAAATGCCTGTGGAAGATGTCTTCATCAAATACATGGATCTGGCTACTGAACACGCCATCCAGTATCAGAACCAGATGAACGAACAATTTAAGGAAGCATTTACTCCGGAGGAGAATAAGAAGTTGTACTAGATTAAATATAGAAATTCTTTTAAGTTAAATTTTAATACCCGAAATTATCAAAAGACTGATGCGCAAAGTGTGCCTCAGTCTTTCTTGTGTCGTTCCTTCTATTATGTGTTAGATGTGTATGTTACCAGTATAAGTCTAAATATTGTTCTGCCTGTTGTGATGATAATTGAAATTGTTCCATAATTTTTTCTTTTGTTTTGTTTCGATTGTCACTAAGATGGTGATATGCTTCAATAATTCCCCTAATATGTCCTTCATCATAACTATCCCGCTTTTCATAATCAATCATTTCCTGCAATGTCATATAGCGCTCTCCTACATCTTCCTTACTTTTTACATTATTAACGATTTCCTGAAATTCCAGCAATTCCTTGTCTACCGCATTCGAAAGCGTGGTGTTTTCCAGATAAGTGAGAAGATCTTCCAGTTCTTTGGAACCACCCTTTGTTCCTTTGGTATACAAAATAAACTTTGTAATACCATCATTATATACCAAGTCTTTATTTTCTACCACCATGTTTTTTATGGTATAAATCATTTTATCATCACCCAAAGGGTCATAGGGCAATATCCATATGGGTAAATTCGATAGTCCAATATTCTTCACTTCCATTCAAAACAGTAATAATGGCTGGTCTTTTAGAAACACTACGCAAACTTTCTATGTCAAATTCATATATTTCATAATAATTGTAATAATACATCTTACTTACAGAAATAGCATGTGGCTTACTTCTCATCCCTTCGTTTTCCCAATATACTGCAATGGTATCCTCATCCAGATTTATAGTCACTTCTGAGCCTGCTTGTACCACTTCTTTTCTTCCTGTATTGTCGTTATAAATAACAACAACCGGTTCATTTACCTTTCCAACAAAAGAAGCTACCCATTCTTCACCCGGAAGTGTTGATTCCATATCAATTTCTTTATATATTTAATGAGATATTTATATATTAATATGTTTTTCTTGATATGTAAAGTGTATTATTTCAGGAATTATATAAACTTAAATAAAATTCTATTCCAGTTCTCCCATCACACTCTCCCACAAGTCTTCGCAATAGGTCTTGCTGAAATCCGTATCAAATTTTACAGTATAACTACTAAGTGCCATTTCATCCGTGAATTGTTCCAATGGATAGACTGTGATTTCTTCCTGATTTTCTGACACATAAGTAACCAGAGGTTGTGCACCATATTCACTAATGTACACTTCACCAGTCACATCCTTTGTAATTGTTACTTCTGCCATTGCACCTAGCATACGTTGTCCAATATCTTCCGTCTCTGATGAAGTACAGTTTACATAATTGCCAAGTGAATAATATACCAACATCTGATGTCCATTCTCATCTTCCATCATCTCCACCGGCTCAATCACGTGCGGATGGGTTCCAATTACCAGATCTACACCGCAATCCAGCATAAATTCTGCATAATTTCTTTGGTAATCCGTCTCTTCCAATACATATTCCGTTCCCCAATGTGGACAGACTACTATAAAATCAGCCAATTCTTTTGCCGTCTCAATATCTGCTTTCATCTGTTCCTGATCCATTAAATTCACTGCAAATGGCATGTCCTCTGGCAACGGAATCCCATTTGTTCCATAGGTATAATTCAAAATAGCAAGGCGTATTCCGTTTTCTTCATATATATAAATCTCATTCTGTTCTTCCGCGGTATCCTGAATACCTAATACTGCAATTTGAGGATGTGTATTCTCCCAATATAACAAACAACTAAGTACACCCTTTTTCCCTTTATCCAGCGCATGATTCGTTGCATGTAATACCACATCAAAACCAACCTCTACAAGATCATCCCCTAATTCCTGATACGTATTAAATGCCGGATATCCCGAAATCCCCAATTCTTCCCCACCAAGAATAACCTCCTGATTGACAAGCGCAAGATCTGCACTTTGTATCATCTCCTCCGTATACGTGAACAAATGCGAGAAATCAATACTTCCATCTTCCATTACACCCGTTTCATTGACAGGGGTATGCATCAGCATATCACCTACCATGATGAGGGACACAGATGTATCTTCTGTTGCAAGGTTTTCTGCTGACTCTGTTTCTATTTCCACTTCCGATGATTCTACACTTTCTTCCATTTCGAATATATCCTCATCAACAAATATTTCTTGTTGCGAAGATTCTACTATTTCTATGGCATCACCTTTTTGAATATCCGCATTGCTTACTTCTTGTTCTTTCATTTTACAGCCACTGCAACTCAATACCAATATGACACCTAATAATACTACTAATTTTTTGTTCATTAATTTCTCCCTTTTAAGAAAAGTGTTTAAAAACATAATTATTTCATAAATATGTTTTTAAAATATCTTTCCATCTACCTACTAATAAAAGTAGTTCTATAATTTAGTCGGAGTGATTCTTGCTATCTGTCCAACTATTTATGATTTTTGTTTGTTTAGTCGGGTCATTTTTCCTCTTTTATCCCACTAAATTGCTTTATCTATTATTTTAGTGGGATTAAAAATTCCTTTTGTCCCTACTATATTATATTTCTTCTCAGTTTAGTCGGATTTTCGTGCCTTATTTATACGACTAAATCATTTATATCTTTAACTTAGTCGGATTTTCATGTCTTATTTGCCCGACTAAATCGGTTATCTCTTTAACTTAGTCGGCCTGACGATTTTCATATTCCAACTACTGCGATATTATCTATGATTTAGTCGGAGAAAACATTCAGCACCTAACAAATAGAAGAAAATTGTCTAAATCCTCATCCCGAAATATGTATAACCAAACGACGCCACGCTTCGTGAATCATCTAACTAGACATAAGTAAAAGCCAAGGCACAAAGCCCTGGCTTTTAAGCATTCTACTTTTTTCACTTCATACGAAAATCTACAGTTCATTTAATATTACGAAGTGATAACATTACATCCATACACCGGTAAGTTTCTTATTGGTCCACATATACCACAATATTTTCCTACCATGTATATTCACAACATTATTTTACCACACGTACACGTACAACGCCTTCGCTTGCCTTAAGTTCTGCAACTACTTCGTCTGAAACTGGCTGTTCTAAGTCTAACATCGTATAAGCCCAGTCTCCTCTTGACTTGTTTGTCATGTCAGTGATATTGATACCGTGGTTACCAAATACGGTGGTAAACTTAGAAATCATACCTGAACTGTTCTTGTGGAATACCGCTACACGGCCTGCCTGTGAGCAGATACCCATATCACAGTTCGGGAAGTTTACAGAGTTAATGATGTTACCGTTTTCTAAGTAATTTTTTAATTCCTTAACTGCCATAACTGCACAATTGTCTTCAGATTCTTCTGTAGAAGCTCCTAAGTGAGGAATTACGATACATCCGTCTTTTCCTGCTGTTGTAGGATTTGGGAAGTCAGATACATACTTACGAACTTTACCGGATTCGATTGCTTCCAAAATATCTTCTTCATTGCAGAGAACGTCTCTTGCAAAGTTAAGAATGATTACGCCGTCTTTCATTAAAGAAATCGCATCACTGTTAATCATACCCTTTGTAGTCGGAAGTGCAGGAACATGAATAGTAATAAAATCACATTCTTCATAGATTTCTTCTACATTTAATACATGTTTAACAGAACGGCTTAAGTTCCATGCTGCGTCTACAGAAACATATGGATCATAACCATATACTTCCATACCTAAGTGAGTTGCAGCATTTGCTACTTTAACACCGATAGCACCAAGTCCGATAATACCTAATTTCTTGCCTTCGATTTCAGTACCAGCAAATTTCTTCTTTTCTTTTTCTGCTGCTTTTGCGATATTTTCATCATCTTTTGCAGATTTTACCCATTCAATACCACCAACAACATCACGGGATGCTAAAAGCATACCAGCAAAAACTAATTCCTTAACACCATTTGCATTTGCACCAGGTGTATTGAAAACAACGATACCTTTTTCAGCACATGCTTCCAATGGAATATTGTTTACACCTGCACCTGCTCTTGCAACTGCTAATAAGTTGTCACTCAGTTCCATTTCATGCATGGATGCACTACGAACTAAGATACCCTGTGCTTCATTTACATCTTCTACTCTTTTATAATCGTTTGTAAATCTCTGAAGACCAATGTTGGCGATTGGATTTAAGCAATGATATTTAAACATAGTTTCCTCTCATTCTGTTGCACCTCTCAAGCCGGTTCTACATAGAATCCAGCCACTATGCAAACTCTATACTATTACATATTTTCTTCTTCGAATTTCTTCATGAACTCAACCAGTTTCTCAACACCTTCCATTGGCATAGCGTTGTAAATACTTGCACGCATACCACCAACACTGCGGTGTCCTTTTAAGTTTTCAAAACCAGCTGCTTTTGCTTCTTTTACGAATTTAGCATCCAGTTCTTCGTTACCTGTAACAAATGGAACATTCATTAAAGAACGGTCTTCTTTGCGTACAGTACCTTTGAAGAGTTTGCTTTCATCTAAGAAATCATAAAGGACTTTGGCTTTCTTTTCATTGTATTCCTTCATTGCCTGAAGGCCGCCCATCTTCTTTAACCATTTAAACACTTTACCACAGATGTAAATACCATATGTAGGTGGTGTATTATAAAGAGATTCATTGTCTGCATGAATCTTATATTTCATCATAGTAGGTGTTCCAGGTAAGCACTCATCTGTAATGAGGTCTTCACGGATAATGATGATCTGTACACCGGAAGGTCCAATGTTTTTTTGAACGCCTGCATAAAGCATACCGTATTTTGAAACATCTACCGGTTCAGATAATAAACAGGAGGATAAATCAGCCACTAATGGTTTGCCCTTTGTATTTGGTAATGTGCTAAATTTTGTTCCATAAATTGTATTGTTCTCACAGATATATACATAGTCCATATCATCTGTAATTGGAAGGTCTGAACAATCTGGAATATATGAGAAAGTCTCATCTGCGCTGGATGCTAATTCTACTGCCTCACCGTAGATTTTCGCTTCCTGATACGCTTTCTTTGCCCACTGACCTGTAATAATGTAGCCGGCTTTCTTATTCTTCATTAAGTTCATAGGTACGGATGCGAACACAAGACTTGCACCACCCTGTACAAACAGAACCTTATAATTATCAGGAATGTTGAGTAAGTCTCTTAAATCCTGCTCTGCTTCTTTAATAATGGTATCGTATGCTTTGGAACGATGACTCATTTCCATTACAGACATACCAGTTCCATTGTAATCTAACATTTCTGCTGCAGCTTCTTTGAGTACTTCTTCAGGTAAAACTGCCGGACCTGCTGAAAAATTATAAATTCTTGCCACGATCTATCTCCTCCTTAACTTCTCTTAAATCGCATTAAACAACATTTTACATCTATTTTCTTTACACGTCAATACGGTAAAGCGGAAAACTAAACGCAAATCAACAGAGTATACATAAGTGCAATATCTTCCATCCAGTTTAGTCTTCTTCCTCTTCTAAACCATAGTACAAAACACATGGTGTTCCCACTTCCATGACTTCATACATTTTTTCTACCACCTCAAGAGGGGTATTGATACAGCCATGGGAACCATTCTTAATGTAAATATCTCCACCATATTGATTCCGCCAGGAAGCATCATGTATTCCAATTCCGCCGCTGACAGGCATCCAGTATTTTACCGGTGAAGCATATCCCGGTCCTTTTAAAATGCGGTTCTTCTGCTTACTATATACATAACAGACCTCTTCTCTGGTGGCATTATTTTTGCCAGTTACCACATCGGTCTCCAGATACAGTTCACCCTCACGATAATAAAACATTTTCTGTTGTCCGATATCTACCTCAACATAAGTATCACCGATATCATCTTTTCCTTTTAAACCTACCTGCCTTGTATATTCTGGTTCTCTATCATAAAACACAACCTCAGATGCAAGAAAAGCAGCAAGTTCTTTCTTTTCCTTATTCATATTAACCAGATTGCCATAAGTTCCACCCTTAATCGTAATCTCACGACCATCATGCGTCGTAAATACATGATTGCGATAGGTATTATATGGTGCAAAGCGCTCTTCTAACAAAGCATCCACTGCTTCTGTATCCACTTTCAGCAGATTTTCTTCTGAAAAATATTCTTCCTTATAGGTATCCGGCATTTTTCTCTGCGGCTGTATAAAATCAGAATAGCAATCAAGGGTCTTAGCAAGGTATCCTGCAGCAAATACCTCTTTATCTTCACCAAAATGATACACTACTTGTCTTGACTGATAGTCATTTACCAGTTCATAAAAAGCCATTATTTCCTCTTCTTCTGTTGAATAAGGCATATCATAATAGCAACCTTCTTCTGCAAGATTTATTGTATCTTTGCCTTCCAAAAGCGCATTTGAAATTACTTTTGCAAGTTTTGATTCATCCGGCACGTTTTGCTTGGTATCTGTTAACAAAAATCCTTCTTCCGTAACTTGTAGTGTCACTTCATGAACAGATGGGAGTTTTTGATTTTTTACAGCATCTGCAATTATTTTTTCTAACGTAAGTTCATCATACGTAACTGCTGGAAGAAGTTTATATTCCTTATGATTTCCCAATAAATTTTCAATCCACAGATACGGATTTTGTTGTTTTAGATAGTGATTCAGAGGTTCTCTATAATCATATTCATAATGGATTTCTTCTGCATCAATATAAAAACAGGCGTTATCCATATTTACCATCAACCCGTCATAGGTAAATGCCTCATTCAATTCCTGATTGACAGTTTCTACACTTTTACCAGTACAGTATATGCCATTGATATATGTCTGAAAAGAAAAACCATTTTCATAATATACCGATAGGCCCAGGTAACCCAGGCCTAACATCAGACACAATATAAACAAACTGCCGACTATGATTTTTACATATTTTTTCATTGGTACTCCTGCAAAAAGATTATTTCTTGTTCTTTAAATCTTCTGCATCAAAAGCATCTGAAATCGGAGCTCCCGCTGGCACCATCGGGAATACACAATCATCCTTATCAATGATGCAATTGATCAGTACTGGTTTACCGCAGCTGATCGCTCTTTCAATAGCAGGTGCTACTTCTTCTTTAGTCGTAACCGTAATGGCTTCACAGCCAAGTCCTTCTGCCACTTTTGCAAAATCAACCTTATCATCCAGAACAGTCTGGGAATAACGATGATCGTAGAATAAGGACTGCCACTGTCTAACCATACCCAGTACATGATTATT
The DNA here is from genome assembly GCA_964531805.1 of uncultured Lachnospiraceae bacterium. Lineage (GTDB taxonomy): Bacteria > Bacillota > Clostridia > Lachnospirales > Lachnospiraceae > RGIG8767. The sequence continues at coordinate 9,676 of CAZHGE010000020.1, read as the reverse complement.
AATTACCACCTGAATAATCGGAATATTATATCTGGAAGCAGTTGCCAACTCATTCATGTTCATACGGAAACATCCATCACCAGCGATATTGATACAGATCTTATCCGGGCATCCCATTTTAGCACCGATACATGCACCAAGTCCATAACCCATCGTGCCAAGACCACCGGAAGAAAGGAATGTACGAGGCTGTGTATAACGATAATACTGTGCCGCCCACATCTGGTGCTGTCCAACATCTGTTGAAATCACTGCTTTTCCTTCTGTGATACGGTCGATTTCTTCTATAATATATGGTCCGGAAAGAACATTTTTATCATAGGATAATGGATAACGTTCTTTTAATTCCTGAATATGCATCATCCATGTATTATGTTCCTGTTTTTCCAGTTTGGAATTAATCTTGTTTAATACTTCTTTTAAATCTCCAACAATGGAAGTATATGTTTTGATATTCTTGTCAATTTCTGCCGCATCAATATCAATATGTAATACCTTCGCATTAGATGCAAATTTATTAGGGTTACCTACTACACGATCCGAAAAACGTGCACCAAGAGCAACTAAAAGATCACATTCACTTACACCAAAGTTACTTACTTTTGTACCGTGCATACCAATCATTCCAGTGTAACGGTCACTATGTCCATCAAATGCGCCTTTACCCATCAAAGTATCACATACAGGAGCATCAATCAGTTCTGCAAATTCAGCTACTTCTTTATAAGCATCCGATGCAATAGCACCACCACCAAGATAAATAAATGGTTTCTTCGCTTCCTGGATTACTTTTACCGCATTTTCAATATCTGCTTCTGTATATTTTGCAGCCTTCTTAGGAATTGCGGGTGTCTGTCTTTCGTAATCACACAAAGCAGCTGTTACATCCTTTGTAATATCTACAAGAACTGGTCCTGGACGACCACTCTTTGCAATTTCAAAGGCTTTACGGATGGTCTTAGCAAGATTATTTACATCTTTTACAATATAACTATGTTTTGTAATCGGCATAACCACACCTGCAATATCCACTTCCTGGAAAGAATCTTTTCCCAGAAGAGGCAGATTAACATTGGCTGTAATTGCAACCACAGGAATACTATCCATATATGCTGTTGCAATACCCGTTACTAAGTTAGTCGCACCAGGTCCGCTGGTTGCAAGACATACACCAACCTTGCCAGTTGCTCTTGCATAACCGTCTGCCGCATGCGCTGCTCCCTGTTCATGGCTTGTTAAAATATGGAAGATTTCTTCCTGATGCTTATACAAAGCATCGTATACATTCAGAATGGTACCTCCCGGATAACCGAAAACAGTATCAACACCCTGTTCTTTTAAACATTCAATTACAATTTCTGCTCCTGTTAATTTCATGTAACTTCCTCCAAATTATGGTCTCGTTTCTTATGTCACATTTGTATATCTCAAAAGTATCTTTAATTTCTTGGGATCTCTAAAATAGCACCTCTGTTACCGCTTGTTACTAACTGACGGTATCTTGCCAAGTATCCGCTGTTAATCTTTGGATCTCTAGGTGTCCAGTTTTTCTTACGCTCTGCTAATACTTCATCGGATACATCCACATTAATGGTATTGGCAGGAATATCAATCTTAATAATATCGCCTTCTTCAATCAGAGCAATTGGACCGCCAACTGCTGCTTCTGGTGATACGTGTCCAATAGAAGCACCTCTGGATGCTCCTGAGAAACGACCGTCTGTAATAAGGGCTACTGTGCTTCCCAGTCCCATTCCAGCAATTGCGGATGTTGGATTGAGCATTTCTCTCATACCTGGGCCTCCTTTGGGACCTTCATAACGGATAACCACAACATCACCAGCTACGATCTTACCGCCTTTGATTGCTGCAATAGCATCTTCTTCACAGTCAAATACTCTTGCAGGACCTTCGTGTACTAACATTTCATCCACTACTGCAGAACGTTTTACTACACAGGTATCCGGTGCAATATTACCAGAAAGTACAGCTATTCCACCCACTTCGCTATATGGATTCTCGATCGGGCGAATGACTTCCGGATTCTTATTTACACAACCAGAAATATTTTCTTTTACAGTCTTACCTGTACAAGTCATAAGATCTGTATTTAACAGATTCTTCTTATCTAATTCATTCATTACGGCATAAACACCGCCTGCTTCATTGAGTTCTTCAATATATGTATGTCCAGCTGGTGCCAAATGACAAAGGTTTGGAGTCTTTGCACTAATCTCATTTGCAATGGAAAGATCCAATTCAATGCCACATTCATGCGCAATTGCCGGAATGTGAAGCATAGAGTTTGTAGAACATCCAAGTGCCATATCCACTGCAAGTGCATTATAGAATGCCTCTTTTGTCATAATATCACGAGGCTTAATATCTTTTTCTAATAGTTCCATAATCTTCATACCTGCATGCTTTGCAAGACGGATTCTTTCAGAATATACAGCAGGGATCGTTCCGTTTCCAGGAAGTCCCATACCCAGTGCTTCTGTTAAACAGTTCATGGAGTTAGCTGTGTACATACCGGAGCAGGAGCCACATGTAGGACATGCTTTTTCTTCATACTCTTCTAATTCTTCCATTGTAATCTTGCCAGCTGCCTGCGCACCTACTGCTTCAAATAAAGAAGATAAACTTGTTTTACAACCCTGTACCTTTCCAGCAAGCATCGGACCACCGGAAACAAAAATAGTTGGAATATTTAATCTGGCCGCCGCCATTAAAAGTCCAGGTACATTTTTATCACAGTTAGGGATACATACAAGAGCATCAAACTGATGCGCCATTGCCATACATTCTGTACTATCTGCAATCAGGTCTCTTGTAACAAGAGAATATTTCATACCTGTATGTCCCATAGCAATACCATCACATACAGCAATAGCAGGAAACATAACCGGTGTACCACCAGCCATGGCAACTCCCATTTTAACTGCATCTGCAATCTTATCCAGATTCATGTGTCCTGGGACAATTTCATTATAAGAACAGACAATACCAACCATTGGTCTTGCCAGTTCTTCTTTTGTATATCCTAATGCATTAAATAATGATCTATGCGGAGCCTGACTTGCTCCTGTTTTTGCAGCATCACTTCTCATAGTAACCTCCTAATAATACATTTCCATTTATCTTATCATTTTTAGATTCTTTCAGCAACTAAATCTCCCATTTCACTGCAAGATACCTGTTTCATGCCCTCTGACATGATATCACCTGTACGAAAGCCTTCATCCAGTACTTTATAAATAGCTTCTTCAATAGCCTTTGATTCTTCTAGCAATCCAAAGGAATATTTTAACATCATGGATGCTGAAAGGATGGTCGCCAATGGATTGGCAATATTTTTACCAGCAATATCCGGTGCAGAACCATGGCTTGGCTCGTATAAACCAAACTTGGAATCGTTCATGCTTGCAGATGCTAACATTCCGATAGAACCTGTTACCATACTTGCTTCATCGGACAAAATATCACCAAACATATTCTCGGTTAAAATCACGTCAAACTGGGCAGGATCTTTCACTAACTGCATTGCACAGTTATCTACTAACATATGCTCAACTGTCACCTCTGGATAATCCTTTGCTACTTCGTTTACAACGGCTCTCCAAAGTCTGGAAGAATCTAATACGTTAGCTTTGTCGACACTTGTTACCTTTTTATCACGTACCATTGCCACATCAAAGGCTTTTATCGCTACCCTGCGGATTTCTTCTTCATTGTATGTAAGGGTATCTACCGCTGTACGCACACCATTTACTTCCTCTGTATGACGCTCTCCAAAATAAAGACCGCCTGTTAACTCTCTCATAATGAGCATGTCAAAACCTTTGGCACTGATTTCTTCCTTTAATGGGCATGCACCTGCCAACTGTGGATACAACACTGCCGGTCTTAAATTCGCAAACAGATTCAACGATTTACGCAATTTTAAGAGTCCAGCTTCCGGTCTTAAAGACGGTTCTAATTTATACCAAGGAGAAGTATTGGTATCTCCACCAATTGATCCCATCAATACAGCATCTGCTTTCTTTGCAATTTCAATCGTTTCATCTGTAAGCGGCACTCCATGTACGTCAATGGATGCGCCTCCCATTAAAATATCATCATAAGAAATGCTGTGACCATATTTTTCACAAACCTTTCCCAATACTTTCTTTGCTTCTGCAACAATTTCCGGTCCAATTCCGTCACCACTAATACTTGCAATATGTAATTCCATGTTTTTCTCCCATCTTTCCATTCTATTCTCTAGTATCCTCTAAAGAAAACATTATTTATAAAATAATTTTATTTATCATAACATAATTTTTGTTATCCATAAAATATATATCAATTATACATTTCATAACTTACAGTTATGTTATGGCATAAAAAAAGAAGAATGCAAAGCATTCTTCAAAACAAAACATATATTTTTTAAGTGATGTTTTTATCACTTTAAAAAATCTTTTTGTTTTTTATTCTTTAGATGGCTTTTCAACCTGAGCAATTGCTGCTTTCTGCATAGGAATACGGCAGTTCTTGTTGCTTCCGAATTCTACAATTACAGTATCATCTGTAATATCAATAATTACGCCATAAAAACCACTGTTTGTTAAAATACTGTCACCAATCTCTAAAGATGACATCATAGCAGCCATTCTCTTCTGCTCTTTCTTCTGTGGACGAATCATCATAAAATAGATGAAAGCAAAAATAAGAGCAATATAAATTACCATAACAATGCCTGACATAGCACCTGCAGCTTCAGCTGTTAATAACATACCCACGTCCTTGTCCTCCTTCGGGTTTACTATCTGCAATGATACACAATATTTGCAGATTCATCAAGTCTATTTATAAAAATTTCATGTTTCTGGTGTAGACATACTATCCAATTTACGCTTCTTATAGGAGGCAAATTCTCCCACATCAAGCGCATCTCTTATCTCTTCCATCATCGTATTATAAAAATACAGATTATGAAGTACGCACAAACGCATTCCCAACATCTCTTTTGCTTTTAATAAATGTCTGATATAGGCTCTGGAATACTTCTGACACGCCGGACAGCCACATCCTTCTTCAATTGGACGCATATCTTTTTCATACTTTTTATTAAACAGATTAATCTTGCCGTGATTGGTATACAAATGACCATGTCTTCCATTACGGGTTGGATATACACAATCAAAGAAATCCACGCCTCTTTCTACCGCTTCTAAAATATTAGCCGGCGTACCCACTCCCATTAAATAAGTAGGTTTATCTTTTGGCAAATACGGAACCGTTTCTTCCAGTATATAATACATTTCCTCATGGGACTCCCCTACTGCAAGACCACCCAAAGCATATCCATCCAAACCCATATCTGTAATCTGTTTTGCATGTTCTATACGGATATCTTCAAAAACAGCTCCTTGGTTGATTCCAAATAACAACTGTTCTTTATTAATCGTATCTTCCAAAGAATTCAACCGTACCATTTCTGTCTGACAGCGCTTTAGCCATCGTGTAGTACGTTCGACAGAAGGCTGTACATAACTACGCTCTGCCAGTGCCGGTGGACATTCATCAAATGCCATAGCTATGGTGGAACCAAGATTACTCTGAATCTGCATACTTTCTTCCGGTCCCATGAATATGATTTTTCCATCTACATGGGAATGGAATGTAACCCCTTCTTCCTTAATCTTACGAAGTCCAGCCAAGGAAAACACCTGAAACCCGCCTGAATCTGTAAGAATCGGCTTATCCCATACCATAAACTTATGAAGTCCGCCCAAGGACTTAATCAATTCATCTCCCGGACGGACATGCAGATGGTATGTGTTAGACAATTCCACCTGTGTCTTTATAGACTGCAGATCCTCTGTGGATACTGCACCTTTTATTGCAGCGGCTGTTCCAACATTCATAAAGACCGGTGTCTGGATTGTTCCATGTACGGTCTTCACTTCTGCCCTTTTCGCTCTGCCTTCTTGTTTTAAAACTTTGTAACTATATGCACTCATACTTATAAATTCTCAACAAACTCTTCCAATGTGATATTCTGGCTTGTGATGACTTCTGCAGCATCTACACCTACATAACGGAAATGCCATGGTTCAAACTGGATTCCCGTAATTTCTTCTTTTCCTAAAGGATAACGAAGAATAAAACCATATTCCCATGAATGTTCTGCCAGCCATTTACCTGCTTCTGTATCCGCAAAACCAACCTCAAGGGATGTATAGGTATCTGAAATAATATCCACCGCCAAGCCAACCTGATGCTCACTGGCTCCCGGTAAAGTTACCGTAATAGATGCTTTTTTGTAAGCATCCATATATGACATACCCGTACTCTGATAATTTTTCACCTTACGATCAAACAAATACTCCTGTCTAGCCATATCCCGGTAAGGAGAGCAAACAATCAAATTAACACCATCTTCTTTTGCCGCAGCAAACATCTGTGTCAACGGCTCAATGATTCTTTCGTCACAACGCATAGAACCCTTGATGATTCCTAATGTAAATTCATAATCTTCCGGAATCGTATGCTGCTTATTCACTAAAAGCAGTTTCCAGTCGCTTTTATCAAATGTCACTTTTTCTACTGCTCTATCCGTACCTTCTGCCTGTACCACTCCTGATGGAACGTCTGAAGTTTCTGCCACAGTTTCTTTGCTCTTTTCTATCAAGTCATCTAAATTGGCAATATCTTCTGTATTAATCGAAGCATGCTCATCTTCCATCTGACCAATTAAATCTTCTTCATTCAATTCATCTTTTTGTACCGTTGCAAGATCAGCGTGTTCTTCTATCGGAGCATTCACACTTGCATACGCAAATGTTGGGGGTGCAAAACTAGTATTGGATAAAAAAACAAGCATAACAAGGCACAACTGTCCCATGACTATCAGACGTCTCTTATGGAAAGAAAAGAACTTTGACACAATAACGTTCACAATAATCATAACAGTTGCTAAATATTTACAAAATACATTTTTCTTTGCCAGTTTGCGATATTTCGCTATCTTCCGGCTTTGTACATCACTTAACATGTTTTCCCCCGCGTAAATTATCACATGACCGTAATTGTATTACCATCACACGAAAACCACTTATCTGCTTTTAAACATCATTTTGTCTAAAAATGCAATCGTAATTATATTTTATGTTACCATAGGAATTGATTTTCTACAATCTTTTTTCTTATTTTATATGTATTTTTTCCTGTTTTTGAAGTATTTTTCTCATTTTTAATTACGAATTGCTTGAGATAATTTTTATCAATGATTATAATAACGTTTATGATGTTGAAATTCAATCCAATTTTTCATCCATATATTACCTTCTTCTACATTTGAGAAGGTATTAGAAAGGCAGGTTTTTATGGCAGGTTCTACAATAGGCAGACATTTTTCCATCACAACATGGGGAGAATCACACGGCAAGGCAATCGGCGTTGTCGTTGATGGTGTTCCCGCAGGACTTCCTCTTGATGAAGATGATCTTGCCCTTTATCTGAATAGACGCCGTCCCGGCAGCAATGCCTACGGCACAAAACGTAATGAAGCGGATGCTCCGGAAATTCTTTCCGGTATTTTTGAAGGCAAAACAACAGGAACTCCTATTTCTATCATGATCCGGAACACATCCCAGAACAGCCGCGATTATTCTAATATCGCATCTGTTTATCGTCCCGGGCACGCTGATTATACCTTTGATGAAAAATATGGTTTCCGTGATTACCGTGGCGGAGGACGTTCTTCCGGCCGCGAAACGATTGGCCGCGTTGCCGCCGGTGCTATTGCCGCTAAGATTTTGAAAGAAATGGACATTGAAATTATGGCATATACCAGAGCCATCGGTCCTTATACTGCTAACGGCTCTGATTTTACACTGGATGCAGTAAACGCCTCTTCTATTTATATGCCAGATGCAGATACCTCTGCAAAAGCAGAAGCCTTTTTACAGGAATGTATGGCAAAACAGGATTCTGCCGGTGGTGTGGTAGAATGTGTTGTCAAAGGAATGCCAACCGGTATCGGAGAACCGGTCTTTGACAAACTGGATGCCTGCCTTGCAAAGGCTTTAATGTCCATCGGTGCTGTAAAAGCCATAGAAATCGGTGATGGTATAGCCGTTTCCCAGTATACCGGAAGTAAAAATAACGACTGTTTTTATATAAATAATGGTGAAGTCAAAAAAGAAACCAACCATAGCGGCGGTATTTTAGGTGGTATAAGCGATGGAAGTGATATCATTATGCGTGCACACTTTAAACCAACCCCTTCCATCTCCCAGCCGCAACACACGGTAACCAACACCGGAGAAGATATCACAATTGAGATTCACGGCCGCCACGACCCAATCATCGTGCCAAGAGCTGTTGTAGTAGTAGAATCCATGGCTGCGATTACAATTTTAGATCTACTTATGGATAATATGTCTTCGCGTGTAGAATCGCTGATAAACTTTTATCATAATTAAAAAAATCCGCCAATGGCGGATTTTTTATTTTACTGCAATTTATGGAAGATCACACAGTTTGGCTGCTGAACCTTCATTTCTTTTCCATTCATTACGATAACCTTCTTATTCATATCCACATTAAAGAACGTCATAGTATTAGACAAGTGATTCAAGGATACTAAATGCTTATTATCCGGGAACAATGCCGCATCCTTTGGATAATCACCACTAATCGGCAGACAAAGGATTTTTTCTAAAAGTCCTGTCTTTTCGTCAATAGAATATAAAATAATACTATTATCTCCTGCATTGGAACTTACTAAATACTTATAATCAGCAGATAAGTTCAATGCACTGGCTGCCGAACCGCCTGCGTGATAATTATTCAAAGTAGAGATAGTCTGAATCTTTTCAAACTCAGGATTCTTCTCTGACACTTCTGTATAAGTATAGACATCCACATAATTCTTTAATTCATGAACAATGTATAAATACTTACCATCTTTTGAAAATTTCAGATGTCTCGGCGCGCTCTCCTGCTCGCTGCGGATGATATCTACCATCTTAAGTTTACCACTGTTATGATCCAGCCAATATACATTCACATGATCCATGCCCAAATCAGCGGCGCATAGATACTTATTATCACGGGTCATTTTCACACAATTCACATGTGGACGAAAATTTCGCTCTGCAATACTTCCTAAACCTTTGTGAAAAATCTCATCCGTAATTTCGCCAACACCGCCATCCTCACGAAGACGCAGTACGGTAATCTTACCATCATGGTAACCTGCTACAAATAAGAACTTGTCTTCATAATCTGTAGAAAGATAGCAGCCACGCATACCATTAATACTGCCCTGGTTAATCACACTCAAGCTTCCATCTTCTTCTATTTTATATGCTTCCACTCCAAAATCAGTAATGGAATATAAATATCTGCTGTTATGGGAAATCGTCACATAAGAAGAGTTCGTAATCTCCACCTGATCCTTCTCCGTAAAACGACCATTCTCCACATCCACATCATAAATTTTAATTCCATGGATATTATCAGACATACCAGATGTATAAGTAGATACATATGCAACATACTTATCTTTTTTCATATCTAAACCTCACCATTTTGTATTCATTTTTCTTATTTTAGCATACCCATATTTCTTTGTTAAGAGTTATTTGCATCAAGTTTAGTATTAGTAAAAAAATATTTATAT
>CAZHGE010000019.1:0-36280 GCA_964531805.1 uncultured Lachnospiraceae bacterium | reverse complement strand
ATATAATTACATATATAGAAAGTAATAAAAACATGCAAATTTGTCAATATGGAGGTAAAGGGTATGTCATACATCGATATGATCAAAGAAAAAGCAAGAGCAGATAAGAAGACGATTGTTTTACCGGAGACAACCGATCGTAGAACGTTAATTGCAGCTTCACACATATTGGAAGAAGGCATTGCAGATCTGATCTTAGTAGGTAATGAAGAAAAGATCATGGATGGTGCCGGCTGGTTGGAAGTTGATCTTACCGGATGTAAAGTGGTAGATCCTAAACTGACTGACAAATTAGATGAATATGTTGAATTATTATATGAAACAAGAAAATCCAAAGGTATGACAATGGAAAAAGCAAGAGAGATTTTGTTAACAGATAATCTTACTTTTGGCGTTATGATGGTTAAGGCGAACGATGCAGACGGTATGGTTGCTGGCGCATGCCATGCGACAGCAGATGTACTTCGTCCAGCCTTACAGATTTTAAAAACAGCACCTGGCGTTAAACTGGTTTCCGGTTTCTTTATTTTGGACGTGCCTAACTGCGAATATGGTCACAATGGTACTTTCTTATTTGCAGACTGTGGATTGAATCAGGATCCGACAGCAGAAGAACTGGCAGCAATCGCAGATACCAGTGCTAAGAGTTTTAAGACATTAGTTGGTGCAAAACCAATTATCGCGATGTTATCCCACTCTACAAAAGGCAGTGCGAAACATTCATTGGTAGATAAGGTAATCGAAGCAACCCGTATTGCACATGAACAGTATCCGGGACTTTGCTTGGATGGTGAATTGCAGACGGATGCAGCGTTAGTTCCTCATGTCGCAAAATCAAAAGCGCCGGGCAGTGAAGTAGGCGGTAAGGCTAATGTATTGGTATTCCCGAACTTGGATGCTGCAAACATTGGTTACAAACTGGTTCAGCGTCTTGGTAAAGCAGAAGCATATGGTCCAATGTTACAGGGTGTTGCAAAGCCGGTTAACGATCTTTCAAGAGGTTGTGATTGGGAAGATATCGTTGGTGTAGTTGCTCTGACAGCAGTACAGGCGCAGTTAGCGTAAGGTACAAATTGTTTGATATGATTATGATAAGGATCCAAATTCCAGTGGGTTTTGGATCCTTTTATGATTAGTTATATGAAAGTCTTGAATAGTTAACAAAATTTATGTTGACAAAATGGTATAGTCTGATTATAATTGTTTGAGTGTGAATAGGAGTCTGCTATGTTAGTGAATTTAACGGATATCTTTTCATCTGAGCATAAGGTGGAACAGAAAGAACTCGTGTTGGATATGAATACCATTACGATGGGCGGTGTCTCATACGATATTCTTACTAAAGAACCAGTTGTTCTTACGCTTAAGAACATTGGTAAAGGAAAAGCATTGGTGCAAGCCTCTACATCCTTTATGCTGGAACTTTCTTGTGACAGATGTTTAAAACCAGTTAAATATTTCATGGAGATTGAGGCTGAGCAGGAAGTTGTCTCACCGGATTATACGGAAGAGATAGATGAGGATTCAGAACTGGATAATTTCATGGAAGGCTATCAGTTAAAGGTGGACGACCTGATTTATAGTGATATAGTATTAAACTGGCCGATGAAGATTCTATGCCGTGAGGATTGTAAAGGGATTTGCAGGATTTGCGGAAAAGATCTGAACACCGGAGAGTGCGGATGTGATACATTTGTACCAAGTCCCGGTCTGGCAGGAATTAAAGAGATCTTTAACGCGAATAAGGAGGTGTAACACGTATGTCTATTTGTCCAAAGAATAAATCTTCCAAAGGTAGAAGAGATAAAAGAAGAGCAAACTGGAAAATGAGTGCTCCTACATTAGTTAAGTGCAGCAAATGTGGCGCTTTAATGATGCCTCACAGAGTATGCAAAGCTTGTGGTTCTTACAACAAAAAAGAAATCATCAGCGTTGAATAGTGAATTCAAAAGTAGCCGGAGAGTTTTCTCCGGCTGTTTTTATATCAGAGGTGTATAAATAGATGAACATATTAACCGTAGACAACATCACAAAAGCATATGGCGAGCGTAAACTTTTTGAAAATGCCAGTTTTTATCTTGCGGAAGGAGAAAAGGCGGGAATTATTGGGATTAATGGAACTGGTAAATCCACGCTTTTAAAAATCATTGCAGGCTTAGAAGAACCTGATACAGGAAAGGTGATCAAAGCTAATCATTGTATGATCCGTTTTTTACCGCAGAATCCGCAGTTTGATCCAGATGAGACGGTGTTAGAAGCAGTGCTTAGGGATAACCGCAATATGGATAATGAAACAACCATAGAGGCGGATGCAAAAAGTATGCTGACAAAACTGGGTGTGGAAGACTTTGAACAGCCATGTGAACAGTTATCCGGTGGACAGAGAAAACGTCTGGCATTGGTGTCCGTACTTTTGTCAACGGCAGAAATCCTGGTACTGGACGAGCCGACTAACCATTTGGATAACGAGATGTCGGACTGGCTGGAAGAAAAACTGAAAGCACGACGCGGGGCAGTTGTCATGGTAACTCATGACCGCTATTTTTTAGACAGCGTATCGGATCGTATTATCGAGATAGACAAGGGACATATTTATTCTTACGAGGCAAATTATTCTGGATTTTTGGAATTAAAGATGCAACGGGAAGAAATGGCACTTGCCAGTGAAAGAAAACGTCAGAGTATCTTACGGACGGAGCTTGCCTGGGTACAGCGTGGGGCGAGAGCACGTTCTACCAAACAGAGAGCCAGACTGGAACGTTATGAGGATTTAAAGAACCAAAAGGGACCTGTTCAGGATGGAGCAGTGGAACTTTCCAGTGCAGTAACGAGACTTGGACGCACCACAGTGGAATTGCATAATATTTCCAAAGCCTATGGAGATAATATACTGATTAATGATTTTACCTATATCTTTTTAAAGGATGACAGAGTGGGATTTATTGGTCACAATGGCTGCGGTAAGTCCACGCTTATGAAAATTATTACAGGAGCATTGCAACCGGATAGCGGACATTTGGAAATTGGACAGACCGTAAAGATTGCTTATTATGCGCAGGAAATCGGGGATGATGTGATGAACCCGAAACAGAGGGTGATTGATTATATCCGTGAGGTGGCAGAGTTTGTGACGACAGACGAAGGTAAAATCAGTGCAGCAAGAATGTTGGAGCGTTTTCTTTTTGCAGGAGAAGATCAGTATGGCCTGATTGGGAAATTATCCGGTGGAGAGAAAAGAAGGCTTCACCTTTGCAGAGTTTTAATGGAAGCACCGAATGTACTTATTTTAGACGAGCCGACTAATGATCTGGACATTACCACTTTACAGATTTTGGAGGATTATCTGGATTCCTTCCAGGGGATTGTGATTGTAGTTTCACATGACCGCTATTTCTTAGATAGAACGGTGCGTCGTATCTTTTCTTTTGAAGGAAACGGATATTTAGAGCAGCACGAAGGCGGCTATACCGATTATGCGAACCGCAAACGTTGGGAAAGGGAGGTGTATTCTGCAAGTGTTGGTGCAGGAAAGGCAAATGTAAATACAGCAAAAACAACCCTAAATAACAACAGTCAATCAGGCATAGAAGAAAAAAACACCGCAAAAGACTGGAAAGCCGGTCAAAAACGTAAGATTAAGTTTACTTATCAGGAGCAGAAGGATTACGAGACTATAGAAGCCGATATGGCTGCATTGGAAGAAAAGATAGAGCAGATAGATGCGGATTATCTGAAATTCAGTAAAGATTTTGTAAAATTAAATGAACTTGCGAAATTAAAAGAAGAAACGGAAAAACAACTGGAAGAAAAGATGGAACGCTGGATGTATTTGGAAGAAAAAGCGACAAGGATAGAAAACGGAGAAATGGAAGAAATCTGACTTGCTTTTTGCATAAGCGTCTAGTATAGTAAAGAAAGAGTTTTTACCTTATATAGAAAAATACTATATAGGAGAAAGAAGCAGGGGGTTACAATGGCTGAATTAGTAAAAGTAGCATTGGATGCCATGGGCGGTGATAACGCTCCGGCAGAGATTGTGAAGGGCGCCGTAGAAGCTCTGAATGAAAATGATAAGTTGAAGGTAGTTGCTGTGGGGGATGAATCTGCAATCAAAGCAGAATTATCTAAGTATACATACGATGCTTCCCGATTAGAGATTGTACATACAACGGAAGTAATCGAAACAGCAGAACCGCCGGTTATGGCAATTCGTAAGAAGAAAGATTCTTCGATTGTAAAAGCAATGACGATGGTTAAGAATAAAGAGTGTGACGCATTTGTTTCCGCAGGAAGTTCAGGAGCTATCCTTGTAGGTGGTCAGGTAATCGTAGGTAGAATTAAGGGTGTGGAGAGACCACCGCTTGCCCCGCTGATTCCAACTAAGACAGGATTTTCTTTGTTAATTGATTGTGGTGCGAATGTGGATGCAAGACCTTCATTTTTAGTGCAGTTTGCTAAGATGGGAACTATCTATATGGAAAATGTAATGGGTGTTAAGAACCCAACAGTTGCCATTGTCAATATTGGTGCAGAAGAAGAAAAAGGCAATGCATTGGTAAAAGAGACATTCCCGTTGCTAAAAGGATGCCCGGATATTAACTTTATTGGTAGTATCGAAGCAAGGGATATTCCTTATGGAATGGCAGATATCATTGTCTGTGATGCATTTGTAGGGAATGTAATTCTTAAGTTATATGAAGGTGTTGGAGCAGTCCTTATTTCCAAGGTAAAGGCTGGTATGATGACATCTCTTCGCAGTAAGATTGGAGCATTATTAGTAAAGCCAGCACTTAAGACTACATTAAAATCATTTGATGCTTCTGAATATGGCGGAGCACCATTACTGGGACTGAATGGTCTTGTAGTTAAGACACATGGTAGTTCCAAGTCTAAGGAAATAAAGAACACATTAATCCAGTGTGTTACTTTTAAAGAACAAAATATAAACGAAAAAATCAAACAAGTTATTTCAAAAGAAGAAGATTAGGTACAGAGAGGTAAGAACAATGGAATTTGAAAAACTGAAAAAAGTAATTGCAGAAGTATTAAGCGTAGATCCTGATGAGATCACAATGGAAACAACTTTTACAGACGATTTAGGAGCAGATTCTTTGGATATCTTCCAGATTATTATGGGACTCGAAGAAGAATTTGATATCGAGATCGCACCTGAAAAGGCTGAGAATGTTAAGACAGTGGAAGAAGCACTTGAGTTAATCAAAAACGAATTATAAGAAGTCTCAAATGCCGGCCCGGAAGCGTGCCGGCGTTTGTTTGTTTTCTATGTAAGGAAGAATAAATATGATTTCAAAATATCCTTTGGAACGATTAGAAGAAAGAATTGGATATTGTTATAAAAAAAAGGAATTGTTGCAGCAGGCATTGACCCATAGTTCTTTTGCCAATGAACAGAAGATCAATAAGAGCAAAGACTATGAACGTTTGGAATTTTTGGGTGATGCTGTTTTGGAACTGGTGTCCAGTGAGTTTTTATTTCATACCAATCCGGATATGCCGGAAGGAAAACTGACCAGACTCCGTGCTTCCATGGTCTGTGAGCCGGCATTGGCATTTTGTGCAAGGGATTTAGAACTGCATGAGTATATCCGTCTTGGAAAAGGGGAAGAAATGACCGGCGGCCGTCATAGGGATTCCATTATTTCAGATGTTATGGAAGCGGTTATCGGTTCTTTGTATTTAGACGGGGGCTTCGAAGCAGCCCATGATTTTATTCATCGCTTTATTTTATCGGATTTGGAGGATAAGATTTTATTTTATGATGCCAAGACGGTATTACAGGAAATGATTCAGGAAACACCCCAAGGAAGTCTGAATTACCGCCTGATAAAAGAAGAGGGGCCGGATCATGATAAGAGTTTTATGGTGGAGGCCTGTATCAATGGAAGACCAGTCAGTCGAGGCGAGGGAAGAACAAAGAAGGCTGCGGAACAACAGGCTGCTTATGAAGCTATTTTGATGTTACGCAAGCAAGGGGATAAAAAATAGTATGTATTTGAAAAGTATTGAGGTACAGGGCTTTAAGTCTTTTGCCAATAAAATAAAGTTCCAATTTCATAACGGTATCACAGGTATCGTAGGACCAAATGGAAGTGGTAAGAGTAACGTTGCGGATGCTGTCCGCTGGGTATTAGGTGAACAGAGAATCAAACAGCTGCGTGGTTCATCCATGCAGGATGTTATTTTTTCCGGTACAGAGCTTCGTAAGCCGCTCAGTTATGCTTATGTTGCGATTACACTGGATAATTCGGATCACCAGTTGGCAATCGATTATGATGAAGTAACGGTATCCCGTAGATTATATCGTTCCGGTGAAAGCGAATATGCAATCAACGGGACTATTTGTCGTTTAAAAGATGTAAATGAACTGTTTTACGATACCGGTATTGGTAAGGAAGGCTATTCGATTATCGGACAGGGTCAGATTGAAGCCATTTTAAGTGGTAAGCCTGAAGAAAGACGAGAACTGTTTGATGAAGCGGCAGGTATTGTCAAATTTAAACGCCGTAAAATTGCATCTGAGAAGAAACTCGCTGAAGAACAGCAGAATTTAGTTCGTGTGAAGGATATTCTCGGTGAATTGGAAAAGCAGATTGGACCTTTGGAACGTCAGAGCGAAAAGGCTAAAATCTATATCCGCAAAAAAGAAGAATTAAAGACTCTTGATGTGAATATGTTCCTTTTGGAAAATAACAGTATAAAGGAACAACTTTCTAAAGTGGAAGAGAATCATACCATTGCATCCGGACAGTTAGAAGAAGTAAGCGGCAAGTATGAGCGTACGAAAGAAGAATATGAGCAGATAGCAGAGACGCTTGAAAGCTTAGATAAGAGTATTGAAGAAGAGCGTAAGACATTGGCGGATACTGGTATCGTCAGAGGACGATTAGAGGGTGATATCAATGTATTACGGGAACAGATTAAATCTATTCAGGCTAACGAAGCTCATTTAGACCAGCGTAAAGAAACGGTATCCGGACAGATTTCAGAAAAAGAAAAAGAAGCTGCCGGCATGAATGAAAAGAAACTGGCGGTGGATACTCAGTTAGAAGAAGCGGTAAAAGAAAAGGATACGCTTCGTGAAACGTTAACAGGTATTCAGGACACGATTGCAGATTTAAACAGTAAAATTGAAGGCAATAAGAATGAGATTATCCAGTCATTAAATGAAAGAGCAACGATTAAATCCCGTTTAGAACGTATCGATACACTCTCTGAACAGATTGGAATCCGTAAAGCTGAGTTGACTTCCAAGATTGTATCGGCGAAAACGGACGAGGAAAAGAGACAGGATGAACTGGTTCGTTTAGAAAAAGATTTTGAAACAATCAGTGCAGGCATTGAAAAATTAAATGCTGAACAAAAAGAAAAAGAAACCCAGTCTGCTGCATACAAAGAAAAAATGCAGAAGATGGATAATGAACTTCGTGATACACAGGTGAGTTATCATCAGGATAAAACAAAATTAGAATCTTTATCCAATTTGACAGAACGTTATGAAGGTTACGGTGGTTCTGTCAAGAGAGTCATGGAACAGAAGGACAAAAACAAGGGAATCATTGGTGTTGTTGCAGATATTATTCAGGTAGATAAAAAATACGAGACTGCTATCGAAACAGCACTTGGTGGTAACATTCAGAATATCGTAACCGATGATGAAGAAACTGCCAAAAAGATGATTGCTTTCTTAAAGGCAGAAAAGGGCGGACGTGCGACCTTTTTACCATTGACCAGTATTAAAAATCCACAGGAATTTAAGACTCCTGAAGTACTAGATGAAAAAGGTGTATTGGGGCTTGCCAATACTCTTGTTCATACGAAGAAGGAATATAATGATGTGGCAGTAGCAATGCTTGGCCGTATCGTAGTAGTTGACCATGTGGACAATGCAGTTAAGATTGCAAAGAAATATGGATATGGTATCCGTATGGTTACCTTGGAAGGCGAACTCTTAGTACCGGGTGGTGCCATTAGTGGTGGTGCTTTTAAAAACAACAGTAATCTATTGGGCCGCCGCCGTGAAATGGAAGAATTGCAGAAAAAGATTGAGGATGCTTTAAAGAAAATTGATACCTTACAGCAGGATATTCATGATACTAAGGAAGCCCGTAACAGTCTGCGTTCAGAGATTGAAATGATTAAGTTGTCCTTACAAACAGAGTTTATCCGTCAGAATACTGCGAGATTAGCAGTTGCGGCAGTACGTGACAAACAGCAGGAATCCAGTGCAGATTACGATATGCTGAAAAAAGAGCAGGCGGATTTAAAACAACAGGAAGAATCCATTGCAAAAGAACGTGAGCAGATTAAGGAAGAACTGCTTTTGTCAGAACAGAACGAGAAACAGGCAGAAGAACGAATTGCTGGTTTTGAAGTGGAATTAAAGATTAAGAGAGAAGAAGAAACCAAGCAGGCAGAAGAAGTATCCAAAGCAGAAGTGGCTGTGGAAAAAATCTTACAGCAGACTGGTTTTGAACAGCAAAACATCGACCGTGTTATGGAAGAAATCAAACGATTACAGGCTGAACTTGCTGAAATCGTATCAGAGATTGGTAACAGCACGGACAGTATTGCGTTTAAGGAAAACGAGATTTTAGAGATACAGAAGACCATTACGGCTTCTCATACGACAGAATCCGATACAGAAAAAGAACTTGCTGAGAATCTGAAAAAGAAAGAAGAACTTTCTGCAAAACAGAAAAACTTCTTTACAGAACGGGAAGAACTTTCCGAGCAGATGAATAAATTGGATAAAGAAGTTTATCGTTTGAACGCCCAGGCAGAACGTTTGAAGGAATCCATTCAGAACCAGATTGATTATATGTGGAATGAATATGAGATTACGCTTCATGATGCAGCGAAACTCCGCGATGAAAATATGAACGATTTGGCTGCTATGAAAAAAGAAGTGGCAGAACTTCGTGATTCCATTAAGAAATTAGGCGATGTAAACGTAAATGCTATTGAAGAATTTAAAGAGGTGTCAGAACGTTATACCTTCTTAAAAACACAGCATGATGATTTGGTAGAAGCAGAAAAAGCACTCCAACAGATTATCACAGAACTGGATACGGCTATGCGCCGTCAGTTCAAAGACAAATTCCATAAGATCAATCAGGAATTTGATAAGGTATTTCGTGAATTGTTCGGCGGTGGTAAGGGTACATTAGAGTTAATGGAAGATGAAGATATTTTAGAGGCAGGTATCCGTATCATAGCCCAGCCACCAGGAAAGAAACTGCAGAATATGATGCAGTTATCCGGTGGTGAAAAAGCATTGACGGCGATTGCATTGTTGTTTGCAATCCAGAATTTGAAACCGTCCACATTCTGTCTGTTAGACGAAATTGAGGCGGCATTGGATGAAAGCAATGTAACCCGTTTTGCAAATTATTTACATAAACTGACACGCCATACACAGTTTATCGTAATTACACACAGACGTGGAACCATGGAAAAGGCGGATCGTCTTTACGGTATCACCATGCAGGAGAAGGGTGTGTCCGTACTAGTCAGCGTCAACCTGATTGATGATGATATTATGACCTAAGCCTAAAACAACATATGAATGTTGTTTTGGAACAAAATTGTGGTATGCACAATTTTGCGGGGGAATAGGAAGGATTATAAATGGAAGAGAAGCAGGGACTTTTTAAACGATTAAAACAGGGACTTACCAAAACTAGAAACAATATAGTTCATGGCATTGATTCTTTATTTTTAGGCTATGATAAGCTGGATGATGATTTTTATGAGGAATTAGAAGAACTTTTGGTAATGGCGGACGTGGGAATCAAAGCAACGGACGGCATTATTGAAAGGTTAAAGAAAGATGTCAGAGAGCAGCATATCAAAGAGCCGGCTCAGTGTCGTGAATACCTGATTAAAAACATGCAGGAACAGATGGCGGTTGATGCAGAGGATTATGAATTTTTAAAAGAGACCTCTGTTGTCATGATGATTGGTGTGAACGGTGTTGGTAAAACGACTACAGTAGGTAAGCTTGCTGCTTTATTAAAGAGTCAGGGTAAAAAAGTTTTAATTGCTTCCTGTGATACCTTCCGTGCGGCTGCCAGTGAGCAGTTAAAGGAATGGGCTAACCGCGCCGGCGTGGATGTGATTGGCGGGGCAGAAGGCTCCGATCCTGCCAGTGTATTGTTTGACGCAGTCAGTGCAGCAAAAGCAAGACATGTGGATGTGTTATTGTGCGATACAGCTGGTCGTCTTCATAATAAAAAGAATCTGATGGAAGAATTAAAGAAAATGAATCGCATCATTGAAAGAGAACTTCCAAATGCCAAGCAGGAAAATCTTATTGTATTAGATGGTACAACTGGACAGAACGCATTGGCGCAGGCAAGAGAATTTTGTCAGGCGGCTCCTCTGACGGGTATTGTTTTGACAAAAATGGATGGAACAGCCAAGGGTGGTATTGCCATTGCCATTCAGTCAGAATTAAATGTACCGGTTAAATTCATCGGAGTGGGTGAAAAACTGGAGGATTTACAATATTTTGATGCAGATACTTTTATAGAGGCGTTGTTTGATAATGGAGAGGAGAAGGAAACGGAATGTTAACATTAAGGGAATTCGAAGAAGCTTCGGAAATTGTAAAACGTGTTACGAATGAGACAAAATTAATCTATTCCGATTATTTTAGTGAAAAAACAGGTAATAAAGTATATTTAAAACCGGAAAATATGCAGTTTACAGGTGCATATAAGGTTCGTGGTGCCTATTATAAAATTAGTACATTATCCGATGAGGAAAGAAAAAAGGGTCTGATTACGGCATCTGCTGGTAATCATGCCCAGGGCGTGGCTTATGCAGCAAAATGTTTTGGTGTAAAGGCAACGATTGTAATGCCTACAACGACTCCATTGATTAAAGTAAACCGTACTAAGAGCTATGGCGCAGAAGTGGTATTATACGGCAATGTATATGACGAAGCTTGCGAGCATGCCTATAAATTAGCAGAAGAAAAAGGATATACTTTTATTCATCCGTTTGATGATCCGGCTGTAGCAACTGGTCAGGGAACCATCGCAATGGAAATTTTTAAAGAACTTCCACTTGTGGATTACATATTAGTGCCAATCGGTGGCGGTGGACTGGCAACGGGTATTTCCACACTTGCCAAACTGCTTAATCCAAAGATTAAAGTAATTGGTGTAGAACCAGCAGGAGCAAATTGCTTGCAGGAATCCTTAAAAGCAGGCAAAGTAGTTACGCTTCCGGGAGTCAATACCATTGCAGATGGTACAGCTGTAAAAACACCGGGAACAGAGATTTTCCCATATTTACAGAAAAACTTAGATGACATCATTACGGTACAGGATGAAGACCTCGTTACGGCATTTTTAGATATGGTAGAAAACCATAAGATGGTAGTAGAAAATTCAGGTCTTCTTACAGTAGCTGCTTTAAAGGATCTGAAAGTAACGGATAAAAAGGTGGTATCCGTATTAAGCGGCGGTAACATGGACGTAATCACCATGTCCAGTGTGGTTCAGCAGGGATTAATCCTTCGTGACAGAATCTTTACCGTATCAGTGCTTCTTCCAGATAAGCCAGGTGAGTTAAGTCGCGTATCCAATGTCATTGCTGTTGAAAGCGGAAATGTAATCAAACTGGAACACAATCAGTTTGTATCTATTAATCGTAATGCAGCAGTAGAACTTCGTATTACATTGGAAGCATTTGGAACAGAGCACAAGGAGAAGATTATTAAAGCACTGGAAAAAGAAGGTTATCAGCCTAAGGTAGTACGGACAAATATATAATAATACGGGATTGGCTGGGATAGTTCGTGTACGACACGCGCAGATTGGAACAATCTGTTGCGCTCCATTTTTAACGTAACGGTACTAAAACCAGAAGTCTGACGACTTCTGTGAAAAGACCTCGTTAAGTACCGACGTTAACATTGGGTCGTGTACAAACTATCTCAGCCAATCCCTTACTTTTTATATAGATGAAATGTTGTGCTAGATTTTATACTTTGTATATGAGAATGTTGATTTGGTATAATATATAATAATTATGTTGGATTATGAATGTTAGAGATGTTTGTATGAGGGCGCGCATGAAAAAGAGAATTATTAAGAACATAAAGCAGTATGTTTTAATCACGCTGGTGGCGGTTTTGTATGGGGCTGGAACGAGTCTGTTTTTGGACCCGAATGATTTGGTGCCGGGTGGATTAACAGGTATAGCTATGATTTTGAGCCGTTTTCTTCCTGTGGGAACCGGAACGATTTTTCTGATTATGAATATTCCTATCATTGCGCTTGCGTGGTATAAATTTGGCTGGAAGTTTATTATATCCACTCTTTATGCGGTTGGCTGTGTATCGGTGTTTACAGATATTTTTGCGGGGATGCCGGCATTTACCAGTGAACCTTTGCTTGCAGTGTTTATGGGGGATATTTTGATTGCATTTGCCATTGCGACAGTATTTAAGTGTGGAGCAACAACGGGGGGCGCAGATATTATTATCAAACTGCTTCGTTTAAAATATCCGCATATTAAAACAGGAAAATTATTTATGATATTTGACATAAGTGTGGTAACACTTTCGGGCATATTATTCCATAATATTGATGCGGCATTATACGCTTTTATCGGTATTTTTGTCATGAGTGCAGTTATGGATATGGTATTGTACGGACAGGATGAAGCCAAAATGGTATTTATCATTAGTGAGAAGTCAGAAGTGCTTGCAGAGAAAATATTAGTGGATGTAGATGCCGGCGTGACTTTTTTAACTGGTCGTGGAGCCTATTCCAAAAAGGAAAAGGATGTTATTCTTTGTGTGGTAAAAAAGAGCATTTATCCGAAGGTAGAAGAGGTAATTAAAGATACCGATCCGCAGGCATTTTTAATTGTAACCCATGCCAATGAAATTTATGGAGAGGGATATAAAAATATTTTCGCAAGTAAAGTATAAAGATTATTAAAAAATCAAATTGTTTCTGTAGTTGTTTTGCTGAATTTAAATAAATACAAAATTATAAGAGGGGTGGCAAGAAAAAATACTTGACACCTCTTCCTTTATGCGTTATGATAGCCAAGGTGCGATAAAGAAAGGTGGGTTTTGCCGTGGAAAAAATAGTGGAACAAGGTTTGCTATATGATTTTTACGGGGAACTGCTGACAGAGCATCAGAGACAGATTTATGAGGCTCGTGTGTTTGATAATTTATCACTGTCAGAAATTGCACAGGATTTCGAGATCAGTCGTCAGGGGGTACATGACCTGATTAAGAGATGTGATAAGATATTGCAGGGATATGAAGAGAAACTTCATCTTTTGCAGAAGTTTTTAAGTATTAAAGAAACGATTACCCAGATTGAAAGTATTACGGATCAGGAAGAAGTGCGTAAGTTAGCGAATCGGATTCTGGAGGAGTTATAAATTGGCATTTGAAAGTTTAACCGACAAATTACAGAATGTATTTAAGAACCTGAGAAGTAAGGGGCGTCTTACAGAAGAAGACGTAAAGCTTGCCTGTAAGGAAGTTAAGATGGCACTGTTAGAGGCCGATGTTAATTTCCGTGTGGTTAAGCAGTTTATCAAATCTGTAGAAGAAAGAGCCATTGGACAGGACGTTATGAATGGTCTGAATCCGGGACAGATGGTAATAAAGATTGTGAATGAAGAAATGACCTCATTGA
This sequence comes from uncultured Lachnospiraceae bacterium, assembly GCA_964531805.1. GTDB lineage: Bacteria > Bacillota > Clostridia > Lachnospirales > Lachnospiraceae > RGIG8767. The sequence goes on along the minus strand of CAZHGE010000019.1, from coordinate 22,586 downwards.
TGGGATCTGAGACTACAGAGATTACCATGCAGCCGGGTAAAGCAATTACGGTCATTATGATGTGCGGTCTTCAGGGTGCTGGTAAAACAACCACAACGGCTAAGATTGCTGGTAAGTTAAAGTTAAAAGGTAAGAAACCTTTGCTGGTTGCCTGTGACATTTACCGTCCGGCAGCAATTCAGCAGTTACAGATAAATGGACAGAAACAGGAAGTTGATGTTTTCACAATGGGGGATAAGCATAGTCCTGTTGATATTGCAAAAGCGGCCATCGAGCATGCCCAGAAAAATGGACATAATGTAGTAATTATCGATACCGCTGGTCGTCTTCATATTGATGAGGACATGATGAATGAGTTGATTCATATTAAGGAGCAGGTTACAGTGCATCAGACGTTGCTCGTCGTAGATGCTATGACTGGTCAAGATGCAGTAAATGTAGCCAAAGAATTTCAGGAAAAAATTGGTGTAGATGGTGTAATCTTATCCAAGATGGATGGCGACACACGAGGTGGTGCGGCTCTTTCTGTTAAAGCCGTAACAGGTCTTCCAATCTTATTTGTAGGTATGGGTGAGAAACTTTCTGATTTGGAGCAGTTTTATCCAGATCGAATGGCAAACCGTATCTTAGGTATGGGTGATGTGTTGACGCTGATTGAAAAAGCAGCAGAAAACATGGATATAGACGAAGAAAAGGAAAAGAAACTGGCGTCTAAAATGCGCAAAGGTAAATTCGACTTTGAGGATTACCTGGAGAGCATGAAGCAGATGCGTAACATGGGCGGTATTTCCAGTATTCTTTCGATGATGCCGGGAATGAGTGCTAAGATGGGTGACATCGAATCCATGATTGATGAAAAGCAGCTGGCAAGAATGGAAGCCATTGTTTTGTCTATGACACCAAAGGAAAGACAGAATCCAAAACTGTTAAATCCAAGCCGTAAACATCGAATTGCAAAAGGTGCCGGTGTGGATATTGCAGTAGTAAACCGTTTTGTAAAACAATTTGAGCAGAGTCAGAAAATGATGAAGCAGCTCCCAGGAATGATGGGTGGATATGGTAAAAAAGGGAAATTCCGTTTTCCTTTTTAATAAATAAGTTATCAATATATGAGGTGGGGAACCCACAATTAAGAAAGGAGTCATTAAAATGGCAGTTAAAATCAGATTAAGAAGAATGGGACAGAAAAAGAACCCAATTTACAGAATCGTTGTTTCAGATTCAAGATCTCCTAGAGATGGTAAGTTCATCGATGAAATCGGAACATACAATCCTAACACAGATCCAAGTACATTCAAAGTAGACGAAGAAGCAGCTAAGAAATGGCTTGCTAACGGCGCTCAGCCTACAGAAGTTGTCGGAAAAATCTTAAAGTTAGCTGGAATTACAAAATAAGTAATCCGTGAAATTGTAGTCGACGCTTTTGGAGGTGGAGTATGAAAGAATTAGTAGAAGTGATTGCAAAAGCACTTGTTGATAATCCGGACGAAGTAGTCGTTACGGAGAAGACAGAAGGTAAGAATGTTACCGTAGAACTTCATGTTGCCGCTTCCGATATGGGTAAAGTAATCGGTAAACAGGGGAGAATTGCAAAAGCGATCCGCTCTGTTGTTAAAGCAGCCTCAACGGGCGATAATAAGAGAGTAGATGTAGATATCCGCTAATTTGCTTTATGAGAGGTTGATGCACCCTGCACCAGCCTCTTTTTTTACGAAGATGCTATGCATTAATTGTGATTAGGAACTGATATGGTCTTTATTAACAGGAGAAACGAATGGAAGATTTATTACAGGTTGGTGCCATTACTTCCACACATGGAGTACGTGGTGAAGTAAAAGTATTTCCTACAACAGATGATGTTAAGAGATTTAGCAAACTAAAGGAAGTAGAATTAGAGACCTCTACTGGAACGACTACACTTCATATTAAAGGAGTGAAATATTTCAAACAGTTTGCAATTCTTAAATTTGAAGAATATGATTCCTTAAATGATGTGGAACCTATTAAAGGGCGAAAATTATTTGTGACACGTAAAAATGCTGTCAAACTTCAGAAAGATGAGTATTTTATTGCAGATCTCATTGGTATGAAAGTCATAGATCCCGATATGCAGGTGGAAGGTGAATTGACAGATGTAATGCAGACTGGAGCAAATGATGTCTATGATATTACCTTATCCGATGGCAGGAGTTTTCTGCTTCCGGCAATTGCTGACTGTATTAAAAAGGTGGATATGAAAGAACGCGTGATCACAATTCATATATTGGAAGGACTTTTGGATTAATGAATTTTCATATTTTAACATTATTTCCGGATATGGTGCGTGATGGTCTGCATACCAGTATTTTGGGCAGGGCAGTAGAAAACGGACATATCAGCATGAATGTAATTAATATCCGGGACTATACATTAGATAAGCATAAAAAAGTAGATGATTATCCTTATGGCGGCGGTGCAGGAATGCTCATGCAGGCACAGCCAATTTATGATGCTTATTTAGCAGTATGTGATGAGATTGAACAGACAGGCTGCAAAAATATAATGTCTGAATGTCAGCAGACAGGAAGTGTCAGTATAAAGAAGCCCCGTACGGTATATGTAACACCGCAGGGGAGTGTATTTAACCAAAGCATGGCGATAGATTTGGCCAAAGAAGAGGATCTGGTTATTTTATGTGGTCATTACGAAGGGGTGGACGAGCGTGTATTGGAAGAAATTGTAACCGATTACGTGTCCATTGGGGATTATGTATTAACCGGCGGTGAATTGCCCGCTATGGTCATGGTGGATGCGATATCCCGTATGGTTCCTGGTGTTTTATCCAATGAGGATTCCGGTGTAACAGAATCTTTTTACGATAATCTGTTAGAATATCCGCAGTATTCACGGCCGGAAGTGTGGCATGATAAAAAGGTGCCGGAAGTATTGCTCAGCGGACACCATAAAAAAATAGAGGGATGGCGCTTGGAACAGTCCATTCAAAGGACGAAAGAAAGACGTCCCGATTTATATGAAAAATATCTTGCAAACAAGCAATAGATGTGATATATTATTTGAGTCGCGTAAAAATAGATGGTCCTCTGTTACGATAAATTGTATTAAGAACATCCATTAAAAAAGGAGATATAGACATGAACGAGATTATTAAAAGCATTGAAGCAGAACAGTTAAAACAGGAAGTACCGGAATTCCACGTTGGTGATACCGTTAAAGTTTACGGTAAAATCAAGGAAGGTAACCGTGAAAGAGTTCAGGTTTTCGAAGGAACTGTACTTAAGAGACAGGGTGGAAGCAACAGAGAAACTTTCACAGTAAGAAAAACATCTAACGGTGTTGGCGTTGAGAAAACATGGCCTTTACACTCTCCAAACGTTGAAAAGATTGAAGTTGTTCGTCGCGGTAAAGTAAGAAGAGCGAAACTGACATACTTAAGAGATCGCGTTGGTAAGAAAGCTAAGGTTAAAGAACTCGTTAAATAATCTTGGAACATTAGGCTGTAAACTAAGATACTTCTTGGTTTACAGCCTTTTTCGTGATATACTATTTCAGGAAAAATAAGTGAAAAGATGGTTTGATTATGAGAAGAAAAAAAGGCTTAAACTTTTATCGTAAACGAAGAAAAGTTTCATCAGATACCGTCAGAGAGATTGGAAATTATATATTCGGAATCGGACTTGCTGTTTTAATGGCATTTTTTCTCGTATACAGCTTTGGCATGCGTACTAGTGTAATTGGTGTATCCATGGAAAATACCTTATATAGTGGACAAACAATCTTAGTTAATAAGATTGCGTATCTTTTATTTCCACCAAAGGCTGGAGATATTGTTGTATTTTTACCAAATGGAAATGCTCATACACATTACTATGTAAAGAGAGTAGTGGCTACACCCGGAGATACAGTGGAGTTTCGTGAAGGCAGACTCTATGTAAATGGGATAATGGAAGAAAGTGATGAATACGACAAGGTGGCCGATCCCGGTATAGCGGAGGAACCGCTTGTTGTAGGAGAGGATGAATTTTTCGTATTGGGAGATAACCGGAATAATAGTGAGGATTCAAGATCCGGTAATATTGGACTTGTAAAAAGAGATTTAATCGAAGGCAGGGTATGGCTTCATTTGGGACATGAAAATGAAGGCATTGGTTTTGTAAAATAAAATATGAAAAGGAATAAGGGAATATGAATTATCAATGGTATCCTGGTCATATGACGAAAGCAAAGCGTATGATGCAGGAAGATATTAAATTGATTGATCTGATCATAGAATTAGTGGATGCGCGTACCCCTTTAAGCAGTCGTAATCCCGATATTGATGAGCTGGGAAAAAATAAATCCCGAATGATTTTACTCAACAAATCAGATCTTTCAGATCCACAGGCAAATAAAGTATGGATGGAATATTTTGAAAACAAAGGCATCCAGACAGTGGAAGTGAATTCCAGAAGTGGTAATGGACTCAAAAATATTCAGAATGCAGTATCCAAGGCTTGTGCGGCAAAGATTGAACGTGACAGAAAACGTGGGATTTTAAATCGTCCGGTAAGGGCCATGGTAGTAGGAATTCCAAATGTGGGCAAATCTACATTTATCAATTCTTATGCAAAAAAGGCTTGTACAAAAACCGGTAATAAACCAGGTGTTACGAAGGGAAAACAGTGGATTAAACTGAATAAGACATTGGAGCTGCTTGATACACCGGGTATCTTATGGCCTAAGTTTGAAGACAATGAGATTGGTATGCGGCTTGCATTTATTGGTTCAATCAATGATCAGATTTTGTATTCAGAAGAATTGGCGGCTGATTTTATCAATTATATTCAACCCATTTATCCAGATTGTATCTGTGGATTTTATGGATTTGAAAAACAGGATGATCCTTATAAATGCTTAGAAGAAATCGCAAGAGTAAGAAGGTGTCTTGGAAAAAATGAGACACTGGATATTAAAAAAGCAGCGATGATTCTAATGGATGATTTTAGAAGTGGTAAATTAGGCAGATTAACCTTAGAATTACCAGAATGTGGAAAAGGAGAATAGGAAGATGAAGAAATTTTTAAAAGAAGTATTAAGCTCAAGTATTTATATTTTGGTAGTTTTACTGCTTACATTTTTAATTGTAAAATATGTGGCAGTACGTACAGAAGTAATAGGACCATCTATGGAACCTACTTTATATAATGAGGATAATCTGATTGTACAGAAATTTACCTACCATTTTACAGATCCGGAACGTTTTGATGTTGTGGTTTTCCCATTTAAGCATGGGGAACGTACTTATTATATTAAACGTGTTATCGGTCTTCCGGGAGAAACAATAGAAATTGATTCCGATGGTACAATTTATATAGATGGAGAAGTGTTGGAAGAAAACTATGGAAAAGAAGTGATTGCCAATCCAGGACTTGCGGCAACACCTATCCATTTGGGAAGTAATGAATATTTTGTACTGGGAGATAACCGCAATGACTCTGCGGATAGTCGTGATCCAAGTGTGGGTAATGTTTACCGTGATGATATTATAGGTAAAGCATGGTTCCGTTTCTTCCCGAATTTCGAAGTGATCAAATAAGAAACAGTTTTACATAAGAGGAGACGAATTATGTCTTACACCATACAGGAAGTAAAAAAGGCACTGAGCGAGGCGTCTATGAAGGAATTAAAGGAAGTAATGAAAAACTTTGAAGCGGATGAGCGCGCCGGTGTACAGAATGAATTAAAAAAGGCGGCTTCACGTCTTTTAAAATACGAACAGGAAATACAGCGTACTTATGCCATTTCCGAATATGAAAGAAAATATGCGGATTACGCATACATTTGCGGCATTGATGAGGTGGGAAGAGGGCCGTTAGCAGGCCCTGTAGTAGCAGGTGCTGTAATCCTGCCAAAAGACTGTGACATATTATATATTAATGATTCTAAGCAGTTAAGTGAAAAGAAGAGAGAAGAATTATACGATATTATTATGGAAAAGGCAGTAGCTGCCGCAGTAGGATATGCCAGTGTAGATAGAATTGATGAAATCAATATTTTACAGGCTACATTTGAAGCTATGCGGGAGGCTATCAGTAAACTGCCGGTTTCACCCGATATATTATTAAATGATGCAGTTACCATACCACAGGTAACAATACCACAGGTACCCATTATTAAGGGGGATGCCAAAAGCATTTCCATTGGAGCTGCCAGTATTATTGCTAAGGTGACAAGGGATCGTCTGATGGTGGAATATGATTCTATTTTTCCAGAGTATGGTTTTGCATCCAATAAAGGATATGGTTCTGCTGCACATATTGAGGCAATCAAAAAAATCGGACCATGCCCTATCCATAGAAGAACATTTATTGGAAACTTCTTATAAGAAGAGGTATAAAAGGGGAACAATATGGCAATTGATCTGTTAAACCGACTGACACAGGCACAGATGAATACCACGGTATCTAAGAAAACTACAGAGGCATTAAAAAATGCAGACTCAGCAACTGCGGCAAGAATCTTAAAATCGGTTCTTTCTTTGAGAGCCGGTGATACCCTTCAGGGAGAACTTGTATCTGTGAATGGAAAAGATATCAGTCTGCTTTTAGGAGACTCCATCCTCTTGAATGCCAAAATGGATAAAGAATTGATGCTGACACCGGGGCAGAAAATGTCCTTTACAGTTAGCAGCAATCAAAATGGAAAATTATCATTAAAGCCGTTGTTTGCCAATACTGGTATGGAACAAAATGCGATGAAAGCCTTAGACGCTGCGAATATTCCGGTTACCGATAAGACATTAGCTTTAGCAGAAGAAATGATGCGTCAGGGAATGCCTGTAAATAAACAGAATCTTGCAACAGCGTATCGACAGATGGGCATGTATCCGGATGCACAGATATCGGATTTGGTAATGCTTCAGAAGATGGATATTCCTGTTACGCAGGAGAGTTTGTCCATGATGAATTTATATCAGACCAATCAGCATTATTTGTTTTCGGATTTACAGAGTTTAAGTGCGCAGACAGCAGACTTTTTATCGGAGATGGTTCAAGGTCAGTCTGTGGATGCAGCACAGAGTTTTATCCGGGGATTTTTGGATATTTTTAAAGGTTCTATCAATATCCAGCAGAATGGAGAACAGACAGCTGCGGATATAAGTCAGAATCCTGCAGGTGTTACAGAAGGACTAAAGGCAGAAGCCCAGGCACAGTCAGCAGAGAATGTAATACAGGGCGGAAAGACGATTATTACTGAGAGTACAATGGAATATGCATCGGTTAATTCTCTAACTTCGGAAGAAGTTGAAGCGGCTTCTAAAGAGGCTGAACTAACACGGCTGTTAAAGGGAGATGGAGCAAAGACAGAAGGCGGCAGGGATGCACTGATTCAAAATCTGTTTACACTGTTAAAGGATCAGTTTTTGATGAAGCCGGAGAATATGCAGTCGGCAGAATATGTAAAAGCATTTTATGAACGTTTACATGAACAAGTGGATAAATTACAGGAATTAATCAAAAGTACTGGTAAAGAAGATTCTGCTTTGGGAAAAGAAGTGAATACGATAAAGAGCAATATCCAGTTTATGAATCAAATCAACGAGATGTATCATTATGTACAGCTTCCACTGAAAATGAATGACGGGGGAGCAAATGGGGATTTGTATGTATATAAAAGAAAGCATGCCAAAACAGGGGACGACGGCAAATTAACAGCTCTGCTGCATTTATCTATGCCAACCCTCGGAAATATGGATGTCTTTTTATCTTTGGAGGATCAGAAATTAAGTACCCGCTTTTGTATGGAAAAAGAAGAGATGATTGACTTTATCGAGCAGCATATCGATCAGTTAAATGAGCGTTTGATGAAGCGCGGTTATCAGGTGACAACAGCAGTAACGGCAAGTACCAAAGAGGAAGAAAAGACTGTGATTGATGAAATTATGACAACAGAAAGTGCGATTCCGATTATGACATCCCAGTCCTTTGATGCCAGATGCTAATGGTGTAATAGGCGCCTGTTTCAGAATGAATAACATGTTCAGGTCTGCAGGCAGTGAATAGGTAATGTTATGAATAAAGAGAAAGAAAAAGTGAAAAGTGCGGTCGCGCTGGAGTATAATCCGGATGAAGAAGCACCTAAAATTATAGCCACCGGTAAAGGAATTCTGGCAGAGAAAATTATTGAAAAAGCAAAAGAATCCAATGTTCCGATTCATCAGGATGAAAAACTGGCAAAAACCCTGTCGAAATTGGAGATTGGGGATATGATTCCGCCGGAGTTATATAATGCAGTGGCGGAAGTGTTAGTATTTGTAGATGCCATGGAAAAAATCAGAAGTAAGATGAATAAATAAAAAATAGTAGTAAGGAAAAGAACTGGCATAAAAAGTGCGGTAAAATATGAACCGGGCTGTCTGGAGAGAAGCAGAAAGGTTTGTATGAATACAAGAGAAATCGGAATATTTTATGAAGATGCAGCCTGTGAATATCTGCGCAGTCAGGGAATTACCATAATAGAGCGAAATTTCCGCTGCCGTCAGGGAGAAGTAGATATTATTGGCAAAGATAAAGATTGTGTGATCTTTTTTGAAGTGAAGTTCCGCAGAACGGATGCTTTTGGAGATGCATTGCAGGCAGTTCCCTATTATAAGCAAAAAAAAATCTGCCGTTGCGCGGATTATTATTGTATGACGCATCCATGGATAGAATCGATTCGTTATGATGTAATAGGAATTACCGATACCCGGATAGAGTGGATAAAAAATGCCTTTTTTCATATAGGACATCATTGGAAATAGTTTGTGATAAAAGACAGAGAAGTGCACAAAGACTGTCAGTGTTAGAAAGAGGAAGAATATATGGAATTTCTGCGTAAGCAACAGAATAGTATTTTACTTGATAAAGAGAAAAATGGTGTGAGATACCTGCAATTTCCCAGTTTGCTGAAAACGGGAGTTTGCAGGCATTTGTTTTCTACCAGATTGGGTGGAGTCAGTAAAGGAGATCTTGGCACCATGAATCTGTCCTATACCAGAGGTGATCAGAAAGAAAATGTGGATGAAAATTTTCGCAGGATTGCAGAAGTACTGGACTGTGCGGTAGAAGATTTTGTTCTTTCCCAGCAGACCCACACCACAAATGTAAAAAAAGTAAAGGAGATCTTGGCACCATGAATCTGTCCTATACCAGAGGTGATCAGAAAGAAAATGTGGATGAAAATTTTCGCAGGATTGCAGAAGTACTGGACTGTGCGGTAGAAGATTTTGTTCTTTCCCAGCAGACCCACACCACAAATGTAAAAAAAGTAACTGCAAAGGATAGGGGCAGAGGGATTATAAAGAAACTTGATTATACGGATATTGATGGATTGATTACGAATGAACCCGGCATTGTTTTATCCACATTTTATGCGGATTGTGTTCCCTTGTTTTTTGTAGATCCGGTTAAAAAAGCAATTGGTCTTTCTCATTCTGGCTGGCGTGGTACAGTAGAAAAAATGGGGAAGGTAACTGTAAAAAGAATGACCGAAGAATATGGATGTAATCCAAGGGATATGATTGCTGCTGTTGGTCCTTCTATATGCGTGGATTGTTATGAGGTAAGCATGGATGTGGCGGAGGCATTTAAAAATGCATTTGTAAATGCTGATAATATAGAACAAATTGTGCATCCAAAATCAGAGGAAAAAGCAATGTTAGATCTATGGCAGGCGAATTTGGCAGTGTTATTAGAGGCAGGAATCCCAAGAGAGAATATAACACTTCCGGATATTTGTACAGCGTGCAATAAGGAACTGCTTTTTTCCCATCGTGCCAGCAATGGAAAAAGAGGTAATTTAGGTGCCTTTTTGATGTTGAATTAAGAATATTTTAATAAAATGAAACTTTAACCTTAATAAAAGTATGTTTTACTATACGTAAAGCAAGCTCTTTATTCAATTATGTGTAGAAAGGAGCGCGGGATGTATGAGAGGGAACATTCCGCAAATAGAACAGATGACAAATATATTGGTTTGTGATGATGATAAGGAAATTGTAGATGCTATAGAAATTTATTTGATGCAGGAGGGGTTTGGCATTATTAAGGCTTATGATGGTGAAGAAGCCATTGAACAGTTAAAAAAGAACGATGTCAAATTGTTGATTATTGATATTATGATGCCTAAGCTGGACGGTATCCGTGCAACCATGAAGATTCGTGAATACAGCAGTATTCCCATTTTGTTCTTATCTGCAAAATCAGAAGATTCGGATAAGATTCTGGGATTGAATATTGGTGCGGATGATTATATTACCAAACCATTTAATCCATTGGAACTGATTGCCCGTGTGAAGAGTCATTTGCGCCGATATACAAAACTTGGTAATGAAATAGAAAATGAAGATCATATATATCGTGCGGGTGGCCTTGCTATGAACGATGAAACCAAGGAAGTAACAGTAGAAGGTGAGTTGGTAAAACTGACACCAATCGAATATAATATTTTACTTCTTTTGATTAAGAATCAGGGAAGGGTATTTTCGATTGATCAGATTTATGAAAATATATGGGAAGAGGAAGCTATCGGGGCGGATAATACGGTAGCAGTACATATACGGCATATCAGAGAAAAAATTGAGATCAATCCAAAGGAGCCGCGCTATTTAAAAGTAGTATGGGGCGTTGGATATAAGATTGAAAAACAATAATACGAAAGATTGTCTGAATAAGACATAGACAGCTTATAGAAATATTGGCTGTAGAGAGGATGAAGAAATGAAGGCAAAGACAAAAAGAGGATTAAGAGGAATTGTATTATGGATTAACAGGATTGCAATTGTAATGATGGCAGTTTGTTTTGTTTTGCTTTATGTTTCTTCAGTAATCGAAGTAAAAGGGGACAAAAGCATATACCATTATCAAAGTACGCCAATCGAACGACGGAGTACGGAATTTGAAGATTCCAGTTTATTTACCCATATTTTAAAAGATCAAATTGCGGATATTACAAGAATGTGTGTCATTCGTAATCAGATGGAGACAAATGGTGTATACAATGGCAAGAAGATTATTGATATTTCTTCTTTTGCAAACCGTGATGACATCATAGCGGATGAAACAGTGACGGCACGTTATTTTCTGGATGATTTGATTAAATGGGGAAATTATGGATTTGATTTTGAGACAATAGGAAGTAGAAGTGAATTGTATGACCGCTATCTGACGGTGGATGGAAAGGAATTGGAAGCGTATGCTTCTACCAATGAAGAGTATAAGACGCTGGTTATGAATCTTCAGATTGCTGCCTCTGAATTATTTCAGAATTATACAGAATATACAAAGTATCAGAAAAAATATGCAGATGGTAATACAAATATTATTTTCTGTTATGCTTTTACGGAAGATGGAAAGACTTCCTACTATACGAATGCGGCAACTTCTTTTAAAGGATTGAATGCAGATGATATTACGTCCTTGTTTGCAAAATACAATCGTTTTATTTCATATAATCCGGATAAGATGCAGATTTCGACGAATACGGATTTGAATGCTCAGGATATGCGTACCATTTTGACACAGTATGCTTATTCATTTCAGGATGATTCCCGTATTTGGATTGGTATTCATGATAATTACGCATATGAAGATGTTATACAGAGAGCATATGTTGCTTATAACGAGCCGGTACCATATTTTGTAATCTGGTTCGTTGGGGCTATTCTTTCTTTTGTGGTATTTGTATTGTCTCTTGTTTATATGACAAAGATTGAAATGGCAATTGAATTTGAAGGAAAGAAAGCTATTCGAATGGAAAAAAGCCGTAAGATTTTTATAGAAGTTTATCTGCTGTTATGGGCAGTGGGAATAGTAGGAGTCTTGTTTGTTTTAAAAGAGATTTCTCCGTATTTATCCGGAAATAAAGAAAATATCTATACATTGGCGTATGCACTGGGAGGAATTGTATTTTTGTTCCATATTTTATTTTCACAGTTGTACTTATGCGGCATTCGAAAGATAAAAGGTGGAAAGATCTACAAGGATTCTTTACTCTATCTATTGATGATAAAATTGAAAAAAGGATTGATGGAGACATATGATAATGGTTCCATGGTCAGCCGTACATGGCTTCCGTATCTGTTATTTCTGGCATTGAATCTTGTTTTGGTGCTTTGGGATTTAAAAGGAATTATTTTAGCCTTTCTGTTTGATATGGTAATAGGAGCATGGCTCTATGTGAGTGTAAAGGAAAGAGACCACATTGTACAGGGAATTGAAAAAATCAAAGGTGGCGATTTTGCCTATAAGGTGCCTACTGAGCATCTGCATGGGGATAATCTTATTTTGGCTAAATCCGTAAACAGTATTGGTGCATCCATCCATCAGGCAGTGGAGACCAGTATGAAGGATGAGAAAATGAAAGCGGATTTGATTACTAATGTGTCCCATGATATTAAAACACCACTGACATCGATTATCAATTATGTGGATTTGATTAAACGGGAAAACATCACGGATGAAAAAATCAAAGGTTATGTGCAGGTTTTGGATATGAAATCACAACGTTTAAAACAGTTGACGGATGATCTGGTAGAAGCGTCCAAAATCTCTTCAGGTAATATTTCCATTCAATATGAACGGATTAATTTTGTGGAATTTATTCATCAGGTATTCGGAGAATTTGCAGAAAAGTTTGAGGATAAGAATCTTACTATGGTTGAAAAACTGCCTGCAGTTCCTATTTATATAAAGGTGGACAGCAGACATTTATTCCGTGTTATTGAGAATCTGTACAATAATATCAGCAAATATGCTTTGGAAGGTACCAGAGTGTATTTAACAATGGACGAGTGGGTGGAAGAGAATACTTCTAAAAAGAAGGTGGCTTTTTCTGTGAAAAATATCTCTGCCCAGCCTTTGAATGTCAGCGCAGAAGAATTGACAGAGCGTTTTGTACAGGGGGATGAATCACGCAGAAGTGAAGGCAGCGGACTGGGACTTTCTATTGCAAAGAACCTTACCAAGTCTATGAATGGAGAGTTTGAATTACAGTTGGATGGTGATCTGTTTAAAGCTATTCTAATTTTTGATGTAATAGAATAAAAGGATAGAATGAAGAGAGTTCTTTCGGGAACTCTCTTTTTATTTGATAGGAAATTCCTATCAAATAAAAAACGCTCCGCGAGGATGCGCACTCGCGCGTATAAGGAAGATGTTGCTGCGCAACCGCGCTCGGCGCGAGAGCTTGCAAAGCAAACTCTTTGTTCTTCACGGGAATTTCCGCTGAAGTAAAAAGCGTAATGGTGATTGGTGTTGTACAAAAATTAAAATTTTAGTACAATGAAATATAAGATTTAAAAATGAATTATATTCTTGATAAACATAAGGATGCATATATGAAAAAGAAAGAACATGTGATACAGCAGATTGTACCCGGAAGCATTGCAGAGGAACTGGAAATTGAACCGGGTGATGTGCTGGTAGAAATAAATGGGCATGAAATAGAGGATATTTTTGATTACCAGTATTACTGTGAGGATTATGAGGTTGTAGTAACAATCCGTAAGCCGGATGGAGAAGAATGGGAACTGGAGATTGAAAAAGAAGAGGATGAGGATTTAGGTATAGTTTTTGAGAATGGCTTAATGGACGATTACCGTTCCTGTTCCAATAAATGTATTTTCTGCTTTATTGATCAGATGCCGAAAGGAATGAGAGAGACACTGTATTTTAAAGATGATGATGCAAGGCTTTCTTTTTTACAAGGCAATTATATTACACTGACGAATATGTCGGATAAGGATATTGATAAAGTAATTCAGTATCGTTTATCACCGATTAATATTTCCTTTCAGACGATGAATCCTGAACTACGTTGTAAGATGCTGACGAACCGTTTTGCTGGAGAAGCGTTGAAAAAAGTAGATCGTTTTTATGAAGCGGGAATCGAGATGAATGGTCAGATCGTGCTTTGTAAGGGAGTTAACAATGGAAAAGAACTGGAATACAGTTTACAGGAATTGTATAAATATCTTCCTCATCTAAAAAGTGTGTCCGTTGTCCCGGTTGGATTATCAAAATACAGGGATGGTCTGTATCCGTTAGAACCATTTTCAAAAGAGGATGCATGTCAGGTAATCGATATGATAGAGTCCTGGCAGAAAAAAGCAATGGAAGAATATGGCCTGCATTTTATCCATGCTTCCGATGAATGGTATATATTAGCGGGACGTGAACTGCCACAGGAAGACAGTTATGATGGATATCTACAGTTGGAAAATGGCGTCGGTATGGTCAGACTTATGCTGGATGAATTTTCAGAAAGCCTGGAAGAAGCAGTTTTAAAAAGACAGGCTTATGAATCAGGTCAGAAAAAGGGATGCTCAGCTGAGTGGTTTAGAAAAGAAAAGGTTTCCATTATTACCGGAAGACTGGTATATCCATATATTAAACAGATGGCAGAGCGGGTTATGGAAGAATTTCCGGAAAAAGAATTGCAGGTGCTTCCAATCCGTAATGATTTCTTTGGGGAAATGATTACGGTAACTGGTCTTTTAACTGGAACAGATATTTTAGCGCAGTGTAAGGAACTGGAACTTGGAGAAAGGCTTCTATTACCGGAGAATGTATTACGGAGCGGGGAAACGGTGCTGTTAGATGATCTTACCGTGGAAGATCTGCAAAATTCTTTACAAGTTCAGATAGATATTGTAAAATCAAGCGGATATGGATTTTTAGAATGTGTACTTTCGAAATAATTTGATATAAAATGATTTTGACAGTACAGTATTTAAATGTGAGGTAAACATGGCAAAGAAGAAAATAAAACCAATCGTAGCCGTAGTCGGCAGACCGAATGTAGGGAAATCTACATTATTTAATGCACTTGCAGGCGAAAAGATTGCGATTGTAAAAGATACGCCCGGTATTACAAGAGACCGTATTTATACAGATGTATCATGGCTGGATCATGCATTTACATTGATTGATACAGGTGGTATTGAACCGGACAGTAGTGATATTATTTTATCCCAGATGCGTGAACAGGCACAGATAGCTATTGATACAGCGGATGTAATCCTGTTTATTGTAGACGTAAAGCAGGGACTTGTGGATTCGGATATGAAGGTTGCGGACATGCTCCGCAAATCCCGTAAGCCGGTTCTGCTGGTAGTGAATAAAGTAGATGATTTTAATAAGTTTCTATTGGATACTTATGAATTCTATAATTTAGGTATCGGTGATCCTATTCCGATTTCAGCAGCAAATCGATTGGGAATTGGTGATATGCTGGATAAAGTAGTAGATCATTTTGATGAAGATAAAATGGTGGAAGACGAAGAAGACGAGCGTCCTAAGATTGCCATTGTAGGAAAGCCAAATGTAGGGAAATCTTCCTTGATTAATAAATTAATCGGTGAAAATCGTGTAATTGTATCGGATATTGCAGGTACCACCCGTGATGCAATTGATACACCGGTAAAATACAATGGCAAGGAATATGTTTTTATCGATACGGCTGGACTTAGAAGAAAGAATAAAGTAAAAGAAGATTTAGAACATTATATGATCATTCGTACTGTTAGTGCAGTAGAACGTGCGGATGTCGTGGTATTGGTTATTGATGCAAATGAAGGGGTAACTGAGCAGGACGCGAAGATTGCAGGGATTGCCCATGAAAGAGGAAAAGGGTTTATTGTTGCGGTAAATAAATGGGATTTAGTGGAAAAGAATGATAAGACTATTTACCGTTTTACGGAAAAAGTTCGTTCTACCTTATCCTTTATGCCATATGCGGAAATGTTATTTATTTCTGCAAAAACAGGACAACGTATTGGTAAATTATACGAAACCATTGATGCGGTAATTGAAAATTGTTCTTTACGTGTCGCAACAGGTGTGTTAAATGAGATTATGTCGGAAGCCGTTGCTATGCAACAGCCGCCTTCTGATAAGGGAAAACGACTTCGTTTGTATTACATTACACAGGTAGCGGTAAAACCGCCTACTTTTGTTATATTTGTAAATGACAAACAGTTGATGCATTTCTCATATACAAGATACATTGAGAATCAGATCCGGAATGCATTTGGTTTTAAGGGTACGCCTCTTAAATTTATCATCCGCGAGCGAAACGAAGAAAAGTAAGAGCATAAGATATCTCAAGAAGGAGAAGAAAAATGATCAGAATAGTTTGTTTGTTGATCGGATATGTATTTGGATTGTTCCAAACGGCATATATATATGGAAAGATGCATGGAATTGATATTCGTACCGTGGGAAGCGGTAATGCAGGAACAACAAATACTTTGAGAGTATTAGGTACAAAAGCAGGACTTATCGTACTGGCTGGTGATATTATTAAAACCATGCTTGCCATTTTCATCGTAAAGATGTTATTTGGAGAATCTCATGCTGAGATGCTTTACATGTTGGTACTTTATACTGCGGCTGGAGCAATCTTAGGTCATAATTATCCATTTTATTTAGGTTTTAAAGGTGGAAAAGGAATTGCATCTACAGCAGGACTTATTTTATCCATGCCTCCAGTATTTATTTTAGTTGGTGTAATTGTCTTTTTTGGAACTTTCTTAACGACTCATTATGTGTCATTGGGTTCTTTACTGGTATACCTGGCACTTGTAATACAATTGGTATATTGTGGTCAGACTGGATTTTTTGTAGGAATGACGCAGCCTGCATTATATGAGATGTATGCTGTTGCTCTTTTCCTGATGGCAATGGCTTATTGGAGACACCGCAGTAATATTCAGAAACTGGTGACAGGAACAGAGCGAAAAACATATTTATTTAAGAAAAATAAAGTGGATTAAAACCAAATCACACAGAGAGAAAAGTGTAATGGAAATGGTCTGTGTGGGAAAGTGAGAAAAATATGGCAGATATCGGCGTGATTGGTGCTGGAAGCTGGGGAATCGCATTATCCGTATTACTCAGCAACAATGGACATAATGTAAAAGTATGGTCGGCGTTAGAAGACGAGATCAAGATGTTACAACAAAATCACGAACATAAGGATAAATTACCAGGAGTAATTTTATCAGATAAGATCAGTTTTACGGTTGATTTAAAGGAAGCAGTAGATGGAAAAGATTTACTTGTGCTAGCTGTTCCATCTCCATTTGTAAGAAGTACGGCAGCTTCCCTTCGTGAAGTAGTATCCGATGGTCAGATTATCGTAAATGTGGCAAAAGGTATTGAAGAAAGTACGTTGATGACTCTTTCCCAGATTATCGAAGAAGAAGTACCACAGGCAGAAGTAACGGTATTATCCGGTCCTTCCCATGCTGAAGAAGTAGGACGTGGTATTCCAACAACCATTGTAGTAGGAGCAAAGAGTAAAAAGACAGCAGAATATATTCAAAACATTTTTATGAGTGAAGTATTCCGTGTTTATATCAGCCCGGATGTATTAGGCATTGAATTAGGCGCAGCACTGAAAAATGTGGTGGCATTGGCAGCCGGTATTGCGGACGGACTGGGCTATGGCGATAATACCAAAGCGGCACTGATTACCCGTGGTATCACAGAAATTGCAAGATTGGGTATGGCAATGGGCGGCAAGTTTGAAACCTTCTGTGGTCTTTCTGGTATTGGGGACTTGATTGTTACCTGTGCCAGTATGCATTCCCGCAACCGTCGTGCCGGCATCCTGATTGGTCAGGGTAAGAGCATGGATGAAGCCATGAAGGAAGTAAAGATGGTGGTAGAAGGCGTTTACTCAGCAAAAGCAGCAATCGGTCTTTCTAAGAAATATAATGTACAGATTCCAATCATTGAGCAGGTGAATCAAGTATTGTTTGATAATAAACCTGCATCCGAGGCAATGATGGACCTTATGACACGTGATAAGAAGATTGAAAGCGCAGATATGGCGTGGGAATAATTTGGGAGAGCAAATGAAACATATATTAGTTGTTGATGATAACAAGACAAATCTTACACTGGTTAAAAATGAATTATCCGATAACTATCAGGTAACACCCGTAATTTCCGGATTTCAGGCGTTAAAGTTTTTAGAAAAAAAGTTACCGGACCTGATTTTGCTTGATTTAAGCATGCCTGAAATGGATGGCAGGGAGACGATGCAAAGAATCAGGGAAAAGGAAGAGTGGGCTAAAATTCCGATTATCTTTCTTACAGCAGATAATACACCGGAGACAGAAGCACAGTGTCTGGCGGATGGAGCAGATGATTTTATCGCAAAACCATTTGTGCCTCAGGTTATGCGTCGACGGGTTGAGCGGATTATTGAATTGTATGAACTACGTAATGATTTGGAAATTCGTCTTGAACTAAAAAAGAGACAGGTGGAACGTGTCACCTTAAATGCAATTATGGCAATTGCCAATATGATAGAAGCAAAAGATGCGTATACAAGTGGTCATTCTAATCGTGTTGCTATGTGTTCGGTAGCAATAGCTGCGCGTCTTGGTGTGGAAGAAGAAGAAATAAAAAATATAAAATTCATGGCACTTCTGCATGATATTGGCAAGATTGGTGTACCCGATGTTGTTTTAAATAAACCACTTTCGCTGGACGATGATGAGTTTGCGATTATGAAAAAGCATCCAGCAAAGGGATTTGATATTCTTAAAAATTTCTCAACGATACCGAATCTGCATTATGGATCACTGTATCATCATGAACGTTATGATGGAAAAGGATATCCAATTGGATTGCAAGGGGAAAATATACCTTTTCAGGCAAGAATTATTGCAATTGCTGATACATATGATGCAATGGCATCTGATCGGTCATATAGAAAGGCGCTTCCAACAGAAGTAATAATAGAGGAATTAACTAAGAGCAGAGGAATACAGTTTGATCCACAGATTGTGGATGTTTTTGTGGACATGTTAAAAGAAGGCTTTTCTCTTGCAGATATGGAGGAATAAGCGTGAAAAACAGATGGTTTAAGAAGGATGAACTTACAGACGGACTGGATATGAAAGCAATTGTAATATGCAGCGTTTTGATTTGTGTTTATGCTGGTATTATGTGTGTGTTTAATTTGTTCACTGCCAATATAGGCGTGGCTGTTATAAATGGCATTATGTCAGTTTGGTTTCTTATCCATACTATTATGTATATTCTGCGTAAAAGTATAGCGCAGATTGTTATTGCAATGATGCTGGGTGCATATGTAGTAATGATGAGTTATGTGGTTACCGGTGGTGTGGATGGATTTAGTATTGTCTGGCTTTTGCTTGTGCCGCCGGTGGTTCAATATTGTTGGAATTCCCACTATGGATTGACATATAGTGTTTTTCTTGGACTTTCTATGTGTGTCTACTTGTGGACACCATTACATAAATTAGGTTATTCCTATTCAGAGACATTTCAGATGCGTTTTCCACTGGTTTATTTTGCAATAACAGTATTAAGCGGGATTATGCAGTATCAGATTCGCAATTACCGTAAAGAGCAGGAAAAACTAATCAATAATTTAGAATATGCGAGTCGTACAAAGAATGATTTCCTTGCGAATATGTCCCATGAAATTCGTACACCAATGAATGCAATTGTTGGTATGTGTGAACTTATTTTAAGGGATGACATAAATGAGAATGTACGGGAGAACTGTTTTAATATACAGAATTCCAGCCGTTCTCTGTTGACGATTATTAATGACATTTTGGATTTTTCCAAAATTGAGGCGGGAAGGATAGAATTGGTTGAAGAAACATTCAATATCGCTTCTACGATTAATGATGTTATTAATATGGCAATGACCCGAAAAGGCGATAAAGATATAGAGATTATTGTCAGAGTAGATCCAACCATTCCCAAAGGACTTATAGGGGATGAACTGCGTATCAGACAGGTTATTGTAAATCTGCTGACAAACGCGGTGAAGTTTACTGGTAAGGGCTGTGTTGTAATGAATGTTACACAGAGCCGTCATGTTTATGGTATTAATTTAAATGTATCAATTAAAGATACTGGTATTGGAATTTCCCAGGAAAATATTGAAAAACTATTTACTAGTTTTCAACAGGTTGATACGAAGAAAAATCGTTCTGTAGAAGGAACAGGTCTTGGTCTTGCAATTTCGAAAAGGCTGATTTCACAAATGGGGGGCTTTATTAATGTGTCCAGCACATATGGAGAGGGCTCTGAATTCAGATTTGTAATACCTCTTAGAGTATCGAATCAGGAACCGTTTATTCATGTTAATGATGCAGAAAAAGCTAATATTGCGGTTTTCCTTGATTGGCAAAAGTATAACCATTTGGAAACAGAAAAAGAGTATGGCAAACTGGTTCAGGAACTGGGAAAGGGCTTTGGTGTAAAATTTACAATATTCAAGTCCTTCGATGAACTGAAACAAAGCATAGCAACAGGAACGTATACACATTGTTTTACTGCAAGGGAAGAATATCTGAATGATACAGAAGAATTTGAACACATAGCAGAAAAATGTCAACTGGCAGTTGTTCAGGATCGGTTTCAAACAATGGATATGCCGGTTCATATTAAAAAAGTGTCAAAACCATTCTATGCATTGTCTTTTGCTGCCGTTATGAATAACGATAGATTTGTTATGGACATGCATGGTCAGAGAAGTTTCACTGCCAGATTTATAGCGCCAAATGCGAAGATTCTGATTGTGGATGATAATGCGATTAACCTGAAAGTGGCTGCCGGACTTATGAAACCATATAATATGAAGATCATGACTGCTTCCAGTGGCCCGGAAGCAATTGAGGCAGTAAAGTCCAAGGATTATGATATTATATTTATGGATCATATGATGCCTGAAATGGATGGTGTGGAAGCAACCCGGATTATTCGCAGCATACAGGAACGTTATTATCAGGAAGTGCCGATTATAGCACTGACAGCAAATGCGGTAAACGGAGCAAGAGAAATGTTTCTTGAAAATGGTTTTAATGATTTTATTCCAAAACCAATTGAAACGGCTGTTCTTGACAGAGTGTTACGTGCATGGCTGCCACAGGATTATTTGATTACGACATCTACTTTGGTAAAAAATGAGAAGCCAAAGGAGAATATATCAAGTAAAAATACGACAGCAGATGCGGATAAGAAGAGTGATGGCAGCATACTGGTTGATTATGCGCGTGGGCTGACATATACTGGCGGGGATGAAGAAACGTATTTGGATGTATTAGCGGTATATGTTACCAGTAGTTCGAAATACAAAGAAGAACTGGAAATATTATACAAAGAGCAGGATTGGGAAAAATATACAATAAAGATTCATGCTTTAAAAAGTTCATCTCTCAGCGTGGGAGCGGAAAACCTTTCCAAACAGGCTAAGGAAATGGAACTGGCTGGAAAAACAGGGCAGTATGATGTGATTTGTGCTCAGCATGAGAGTGCGATGGAATTATATAGTAAAGTGGTTATGGATATAGAAAAATATCTTAATGAAAAAGGATATTTCTCTAAACAGCAGCCTGAAAGCCTGGAACAGGATTTGAAAGATATTTCAATGGAAGTTTTTCTGGAAAAGACGAATTACATAATAGAAGCTTGTGAAAACTTTGATGGGGATGAAGCAATTAGTCAGGCAGAAGAATTGTGTTCTTGTAAATTAAATGGGAAATCTATGGCTGAATATTTTGTTAAAGTAAAAACATACATAGATGATTATGAGTATGAAGAAGCTCTTGATGCTGTGAGAAAAGCAGTGGAGATTATTAAGGGGGAAGAAGGATGAGTAAGGTATGGATAACTTCGGATTGTACCTGTGATCTATCAGAAGTACTTCTTGATAAATATGAAGTGGAAGTGATTCATTTTTATATTTCAACAGACCGGGGCTGCTTTAAAGACAGGGCAGAAATGACGGCAACAAATGTTGTGGAATATTTTGAAAACGGTGGTCAGCGGATCAGTACAGCAGCACCAGCCGTTTCAGAATATGTTGAATTTTTTGAAAAGGCATTGCAAAAACATGATGAAATCATTCATATTACGATTTCTTCGCGGTTAAGTATGTCTTATGAAAATGCAGTTGCAGCATCTAATCAATTTGATGGCAGAGTTCATGTATTTGATTCCGGACACCTTTCAACGGGGATTGCCCACATGGTTATCAGTGCAATTGAACTGGCAAAAGCGGATAAGACCAGGAATGAAATTATAGAAACACTAGAAAATATGAAACATAAAGTGTCGACCAGTTTTATTGCAGATAATGCGGACTACCTATATAGGACTGGAAGGGTAGGTAAGAAAGTGAAAAATATCTGTTCCGCATTTAAAATTCACCCGGTACTTTCTATGAAGAATGGAAACATGATATTAAAATCAATACGGATAGGTGATTTGGAAAAATGTATATTGAGATATGTGCGGAGAGAACTTCGTAAATCAGACAGCATAAAAAGGAATCGCTTGTTTATAACTTATTCTACTTGTCCGGTAAGAATTCTTACTAAAATAAAAGAAGAAGTAAATATGTGTTGTCCATTTGAAGAAATATGGGAGACGAAAGCATCTGCAACCATTACCAGTAACTGTGGTGCAAATACGGTAGGGGTATTGTATGTCAAAGAATAGAAAAAGAGTCCGAAAGGACTCTTTCAGACTGTAGACAAAGTTGGTGCTGAATTCAATAATTCAGCACCACTTTTC
>CAZHGE010000018.1:0-36974 GCA_964531805.1 uncultured Lachnospiraceae bacterium | reverse complement strand
AGATTTTCTTTGGAACGATAAAAGCAGTACTAAAACGAGAAGGAATCAGCAGTGCTACAGATGCAACTATGGAAGCATTTAAGGGGACTCCGCCTAGACAGGAATAGTAATGGAATTGGATATTTTGCGGAGAAGATGATTCAAAGAGGTATATTTGTAGAATAGGAAGCGACAAGGAGATATATATGAATATATTATTTTGTAGTGTAGGCAGAAGATGTGAATTATTGAAAGATTTCAGAGCGACACTTGGAGATCAGGTCAAAATAGTTGTGACAGATAATAGTCAGGTTGCGCCGGCAATGGCTTTTGCGGATAAGGCATATTTAGTACCTCTGATTAGTGATCCATCTTATATTTCCATCATTTTAGATATTTGTAAAAAAGAAGAAATTCAGGCAGTTACCACATTGATTGATCCGGAAATTATGCTGCTTGCTGAACACAGAGCAGAATTTGAGGCGTTAGGGGTAACAGTATTAGCTCCTTATGTGGAAACCGCCAAATTATGTTTTAATAAATATGATATGTATCATTTTCTGGTGGAGAAGGGAATTAATACGGTAAAAACTTACGGTACATATGATGAGTTTATGAAGGATTATGAGGCTGGGCATATCCAAATGCCTGTATTTGTAAAGCCAAGAACCGGAAGCGGCAGCGTTGGTGCTAGAAAAGTAGATACATTGGAATTGCTGAAACAGGTAACGGATCAGGATGCAAGTTTGATTATTCAGGAATTGATGACAGGCAATGATTTAGATGCAGATGTTTATGTAGATACAATCAGCCATAAACCAGTTGCAATTTTCTCTAAGAAAAAACTTTCCACGACAATAGGTGGAGCGAATAAGACTATCTCCTTTAAAGATAATGCGTTATTTGCATTTGTAAAAACTATTATAGATGTTATGCAGTTTAATGGTCCTCTTGATATGGATTTCTTTTATCAGGATGGAAAATACTATCTGTCTGAAATTAACCCGCGTTTTGGCGGAGCATATCTCCATGCATATGGTGCAGGGGTAGATTTTGTGAAATTAATTCAGGAGAATGTAGAAGGCAGAGAGAATTGTGCCAATATTGGTGATTATGAAGAAGACATTGTTATGATGATGTATGACAGCGTAGTCATTAAGAAAATGAGCGAACTTGAGGAATCTATGATTTCGATGAAGTAATGAGTTTGGTGAAGTAATGCTTTAGATTGAAATAATGTTTTGGATGAAGTAATGCCTTGGATTGAAATAATGTTTTGGCATTAAATAATAATTTGGACTGAAATGGGTATTCGGAGTATATTTTATCCAAAAAGGGTGCTTTTTTGGATGGCATAAGGCCTGTATGAGCCAGTTTTGGATTGAAAATATGCATGTTATCTTAAATATTCCAAGAATTTCAAATAGTTTGGGTGAAATGCGAGAAATTATTAATAAACGTCCAAAAGCATAGTTGTATATGCATAAAAGTGCTGTCCAAAATCAAAATTTGGACTTGGAGAGCAAATTGGATAATAAAAAGTCCAATTAAGAAGAATTAATGCTGATGAGGAAATGGGGCGGATGCCTTACGAATTTCGGTTCTAAGTGAATAGGGTTTTAAACCAATAAGTTTCTAGGTCAATTATGTTTTAAAGGTTCTAAGTCAATAGTTGGGGAGACATTCGTATGAATGTCTCCCATTTCTCTTTGGTTTGAGATATTTACAATGCATTAACGGCAGTTTGATACATATCAACGACAATTTGTCTGCTGAAATGACATTCAATATACTTGCGCCCGGAAATTCCCATTTGTTCTCGTTGTTCATGAGTATAGGAGAGTATGGTTTCAAGCGCAGAAATAAGGGTATCACTACTTCGTGCAGAAAAAAGGATACCGCTGTCCGGAATAATTGTCTCCCGGCAACCGGGGACATCTGTTGTTAAGACTGGTCTTCCGCATGCAGCAGCTTCTAAACATACATTTGATAAACCTTCATGATAAGAAGGATGAACAATTACATGGGTGTTTGCCATGACTTCTGGTACATTATCAATATGGCCATAGTATTTTAGAATTCCATGTTTTTCTAGATCAACAATCATTGGCTCATATATTTGGCGGCTGTCTTCTTCGTATTCGCCCACTAATTCAAATGACACATGGGAATATTTGGCAGATAGAATCTGTGCAGCAGTGAGATATTCTTCAATTCCTTTATCTTTCATAATGCGAAGAACGGCTAAAATTCGAATGCCATTTTCTTCAGAAGGATAATTTTCAAAAGGATGTTCTTCTAAATTGACACCTGAACCGGGGAGAAGCTTGCTGTTTTTCATTGCGATGCCACGTTCTTGCATAAACTGCATATTACCACTGTTTTGAAAGAATACACATTTAGCTTTTGAAGTTACGAGTTTGTAGAAAGTAAGCAAAACTTTTCCAAGTACTCCGGGATTTTCTAAAGCGGTTCCAAGACCGGTGACGTTCATCAGATACGGAATTTTTTTTATGGCAGAGGCTAACCCGCCATAAAGATTAGGTTTAATCGTATAAGTCAGCACAATATCCGGTTTTTCGGCTTTTAGAAGTCTTAGATATTCCAGCAAAAGCTTCAAATCTTTTAGCGGATTCATGCCACGCCGCTCCAAATGGCAGGGTACAATTCTTGCCCCTAATTCTTCTAATTTAGAACAGTTTTCATCCCAAGGAATAGAAATAATGACTTCATCGTTGTTTTCGATAAAAGATGAGATGACTTCTTTTCTAAATAGAATCAGTCCATTTGCATAGTTTGAGATAATTACTATTTTCATCAAAAAACCTCTTTTTTGTAAGTCTACAAATATTTAATGGTTGAAGATTTTATACTGCATTAAGTTGTATTAATCTTATCTGTTTATTATAAAGATAGACAAGATAAAAAGCAATTTTTACTGGAAATAAAATTGTATTGTATGGTCAATTGTTTCGTAATCTAAAGGGTTGTCAGGTGTTTCAAATGTCATAATTAGATTGCGGGATGGAATGATGTTATGTTCAGAGTATAGATACAATTTTTTATAGCATGCTTTTGCATAATCAGGGTTATTCATCATACCAAAATGCTCCCAGTAATAGATATTGTGTGTTTTGGGATGTAAAATCGTAAAGTCAGGAAAAAGTGTGATTTCACCCAGATGCAGAGCACATTCATATCGGAATGGAATGTGATTGGTATAAAGTGATGAGGTGATTAAAGATTCTGATTTGGAACGTACAAAACATCCGGCAATAGTTTTGTGAATAAGGTGCTCGGGATGAGAGAGATTTGTTTCGTAAGGTTCTGACAACCAGTCTGCAATATCCATATCGTGAGAAGAAAAATAAGGTGTTAACAGAGATTGGAAACAAGAATCTTCTTGGAGAAGTTTGTCTGCGTGCCCTCTGTTTTTGTTAATACAATTTATATAGGCGTCAATGGCATCTTTTTCGTTTTCTAATTCAGCGATTAGTGCGGACAAATATTTGCGTATTGCAAGTTGTTCGGCAAGCCTTTGGCCTTTTTTAGGAATATAGGTGATATTCCCTTTGTAGTGATTGAACCATTTGATGTATGGACCATTACGGGTACAGTGTAAATCACCATTGGGAAGATCGTTGAGTTTTTGCTGTAGGGTGTTAAGTTGCAGATTAATTTGTTTGTTTCTTTTTAATAATTTTTCATAGAACATTAGAAAACTCCTTTTGAATTTAATTAGTAATTGGGTGAAAATAATTCGTTAGAAATAACGGAAGATTATACTTATAGAATATTAGATATAATGCTTTTATTAAACGATTCTATCAAATGAATAAACATTTGAAAAGGGAAAAGTATATATTCGTATTGATTTGCATTAATTTTAGCGAGTATAACAATGAATTTGGACTTTTTGGATGGAAAAACGAAATTATAGTCCAAAATGCCGGCAAAAGTGTAGAAAAATCAAAGAAAAAATTGCAAATTGGACTTTTAATTTAATATATTGAATCTTTAGTCCACATCTTTGAAAAATGTTGGATATTTTGTAAGAAGAAAATTGAAAAAAGTCCAAAAAGGTGGCATGCGAAAAGTAGGAATATTTAAAGATAGCAGCACTGGATGAAGGAAATGATTAATAGACAACAGCGAGTAAACTAGAAAAGGTTTAAAGAGCAGCTGTGGGAGAAACGGAAAATGCTTGAAAGCAGGAAGATAGATTGTAAAAAAGTTGAAATATACCTTCATGTAGTGGTATAATCATTAGCGACATTGTGAGATATTGTGTCTTTTGGTAATAATACATGATAAAGAGTTATTAAAAACGAATAGCCTGTTGGATAATGAGATGGGCAGAATGGAGAAAATCATGAGTTTATATGAAAAAATCGTAAACAAAGAAGAGAAGATTTCTTTAGTAGGTCTTGGCTATGTAGGCATGCCGATTGCTGTTGCATTTGCGCGTAAAGTAAATGTAGTGGGTTATGATTTGAATACTGCTAAGATTGATTTATATAAAAATGGTATTGATCCAACCAACGAAGTTGGGGATGAAGTTATTAAGAATACTACCGTTGAATTTACGTCTGAAGAGACAAAATTAAAAGAAGCAAAGTTTCATATTGTTGCAGTTCCAACACCGGTAAATGACGACCACACACCGGATCTTTCACCAGTAGAAGGTGCCAGCCGTATTTTGGGACGTAACTTAACAAAAGGCTCTATAGTTGTATTTGAATCTACGGTGTACCCTGGTGTAACTGAAGACGTCTGTGTGCCAATCTTAGAAAAAGAATCCGGACTCAAGTGTGGTGTGGATTTTAAGATTGGTTATTCACCAGAGCGTATTAACCCAGGTGATAAGGTTCATAGATTAGAGACTATTACTAAGATTGTATCCGGTATGGATGAAGAGACTTTAGATGAAGTTGCCAAAGTATATGAACTTGTTGTAGAAGCAGGTGTACACAGAGCAGAATCCATTAAAGTGGCAGAAGCGGCAAAGGTTATTGAGAACAGCCAGCGTGATATCAATATTGCGTTTATGAATGAGTTGTCTATCATCTTTAACAAGATGGGAATTGATACAAAGGCAGTGTTAGAAGCGGCAGGAACTAAATGGAACTTCCTTAAATTCTCTCCGGGCCTTGTTGGAGGTCACTGTATTGGTGTAGATCCATATTATTTGACATATAAGGCAGAACAGCTTGGTTATCATTCACAGATTATTTTATCTGGCCGCCGCATTAATGATGACATGGGAAAATATGTAGCAGAAAGCATTGTGAAAAATATGATTTCTGCAGATCTTGCAATTCGCAATGCAAAGGTTGCAATTTTAGGTTTTACATTCAAAGAGAATTGTCCGGATACCCGTAATACTAAGATTATTGATATTTATAATGAACTTGGTGAATATGGAATTACTCCGGTTGTAGTGGATACTACTGCGGATGCAGCTGAGGCAGAGAGACTTTATGGAATTAAATTTGGCACCATGGATGATGTGAAAAATATGGATGCCGTTATCATTGCTGTTGCGCATGATGAATTTATGAAATTAACCAAAGAGGATATTAAGGGATTCTTTAATCCAAATAATTCAGTGAAAGTATTGGCTGATATTAAGGGGATTTTGGATCGTAAAGAATATGAAAAAGACTTTGCTTACTGGAGATTGTAGGAAATAGTTCCTTAGAAGATAAAAGGAATAGGAAAGGGATTAGTTGAAATGGGATTTAAACATTTAGAATTTCCAAAAGATTCAGTATTTTTAGTGACAGGTGGAGCGGGTTTTATCGGTTCTAACCTTTGTGAAGCAATTACAGATATGGGTTATACCGTGCGTTGTTTAGATGACCTTTCTACCGGAAAACAGGAAAACGTAGACTTTTTACTGGATAGACCGAATTATACCTTTATTAAGGGAGATATCCGTGATTTAGATACTTGTATGGAAGCCTGTAAAGGGGTGGATTACGTTCTGAATCAGGCAGCCTGGGGAAGTGTTCCAAGAAGTATTGCCATGCCTCTTTTATATGAAGAAATCAATATTCGTGGTACTTTGAATATGATGGAAGCGGCTAGACAAAATGGCGTTAAGAAGTTTGTTTTTGCGTCCAGTTCTTCCGTATATGGGGATCATCCAGTTCTTCCTAAGGTAGAAGGTCAGGAAGGTAATTTATTATCTCCATATGCTCTGACTAAGAGAGTGGATGAAGAATATGGTAAACTGTATCATAAACTGTATGGCTTGGATACGTATGGACTTCGTTATTTCAATGTATTTGGACGAAGACAGGACCCTCATGGAGCTTATGCGGCAGTAATTCCTAAGTTCTTAAAGCAGTTGATGGATGGCGAAGTACCAACTATTAACGGTGATGGGAAGCAGTCGAGAGACTTTACCTATATTGACAATGTAATTGAAGCTAATTTAAAAGCATGTCTTGCGCCTTCAGAAGCGGCAGGAAATGCCTTTAATATCGCATACGGCGGAAGAGAATACCTGATTGATATTTATTATGATCTTTGTAAGGCACTTGATCTTCAGGTAGAACCTAATTTCGGACCGGATAGAGCTGGTGATATTAAACATTCTAACGCAGATATCAGCAAAGCAAGAAAACTACTCGGTTATGATCCGGAGTATGATTTTGCAAAAGGGATCAAACTGGCTATTGAGTGGTATAAAGAGTATTTATAAAAATGTGTATCTTAAAGTAAACACAACAGGAAAGAGCGGGTTTTGCAATTGAAAATAGCAGTACGATTGGACGATATTACGCCCGATATGGACTACGATAAATTTTATAAAATGAAACAGCTTTTAGACACCTATCAGATTAAACCTTTGATAGGTGTAGTTCCTTTTAATGAGGATAAAAATCTCATGCGCAATCCTAAAAGAGAGGATTTTGCAGATTTTTTACAAGGCTTGATCAAGGAAGGATATGTAGCAGCCCTGCATGGATATCAGCATCTGTATTCATCCAATAAGGGAGGGCTTTTTCCGTTAAATCATTTTTCAGAATATGCAGGAGTGCCTTTTGAAAAACAGGATGAAATGATTGCAAAGGGAAAGGAACAACTGCAAAGCTGGGGTGTGGATACCGATATTTTTATGGCACCGGGGCATACGTTTGATGGAAATACATTAAAGGCCTTGAAGAAAAACGGATTTTGTTATGTGACCGATGGATTTGGAAAACAACCTTATAGGAGAAGCAGTCTTGTTTTTCTACCCATTGCCATAAAACAGACGGATTGTTATAAACAGACGAATGATTTTACAACGCTTGTATTTCATACGAATACTATGGAAGAATCGGATTTTGAAAAATATCAGAGGATGTTTGAGGAATTGAAAGAGTCCTTCATATCCTATTCAGGCTATATGAAGCAGGAAACTTGTAAAAGAAATGTATTTGGTCATATATGGGAATATGGAATGGCAACGATGAAACATATTTTAGTCAAACTTCGTGCTAAGCGATAGAGGGTAAGGCATTTACTGGTCTATCCAAATGGTAGGAGAATTTTATGGAAAAACCTATCCGTGTACTTCATGTACTGGGAACCACAAATCTTGGTGGTGCCGAAAGCCGGATTATGGATTTATACCGGCACATAGACAGAGAAAAAATACAGTTTGATTTTCTGATTCATACTACAAAAGAAGGTTTCTTTGATCGGGAGATTAAGCGACTGGGAGGGAAGATTTATCGCCTTCCTTCTTTTCGTGTGTACAATTATTTTGCGTATAAAAAGGCATGCCGTGATTTTTTTGCTGAGCATGGAGAATTTGAGGTTGTACAGGGACATATGACCAGCACAGCATCCATCTATCTGCCGATTGCGAAAAAAGAGGGTATTCCGATGACAATCGCACATGCTAGAAGTGCAGGCGTGGATAAAGGGATAAAGGGCTGGATTACAAAATTACTTCGCAAGAATTTGTACCGCAAATGCGATTATATGTTTGCCTGTTCGGATCTTGCAGCAAGAGCCGTTTTTGGAGATGGGCAGTATGAAGCTGGTAAGGTGGTATTTGTACCGAATGCAGTAGATACAAAGGATTTTGCACCTAATGAGCATATGAGAGCAGAAATCCGCAAAGAGTATGGTTTAGAGGATTCTTTTGTAATTGGTCATGTGGGACGTTTCCATTATGCGAAGAATCATGAATTTATTTTAGATATATTTACTGAAGTTTTAAAGCAAAATAAACAGGTGAAACTGTTTTTATTAGGGGATGGTCCGCACCGCCAGGAAATAGAAGAAAAAGCAACAGAATTACGAATCAAAGAAAAAGTTATTTTTGCTGGCAATCAAAATCCGGTTGCCCCCTATTATCAGGCGATGGATGTTTTCTTATTCCCATCCAGATTTGAGGGGATGCCAGGGACTGTGGTAGAGGCACAAGCAGCAGGTCTGCCCTGCTTAATAGCGGACACTATTACGACTCAGGTAAAAGTAACGGAATTGGTGGCCTTTTTATCGCTTGCGCAGGACGCTAAACTTTGGGCTGAGCAGTTGAGTCGGATGATGACGGAAAGAAAGGCGCAGAAGAACAGCGAAACAGAGATAGATTTTTCAAAGACTAATTATGATGTTAATTATCAGGTAAAACAATATGAACAGTTTTATCTGACTGGTGATGTAACAGTTATGAAAAAGTAGGACTGTTAAAGAAATTGTAAAAACTACTTATCTGAAGTGAAACATGTTGAGGAAAGCAAATGGTAATTCATATTTTTATTGCCCATATGGGAATTGGCGGAGCAGAAAGAGTATGTGTAAATCTTGCCAATGAATTTGCGGAAAAAGGAAATGAAGTACATATTGTGGTGTTGAATTTGGAGAATGATGTGAATACCCATCTTTTGGATCAAAAAGTACAGGTACATTCTCTAGGGGTGTCCCGACTTCGTTATTCGCCCATTGCTATGTTTCGATATATAAAAAAATACCGTCCTCCATTTTTATTTGTTTTTGGCAATGAAATGGCGGTTATATTGAATAAATTAAAGAAAGTACATTTGATTTCAACACCCGTTATTGTAAGAGTGTTAAACAACGTAAATATCTCCCTGAGTAAGGAAGATAATGTTTCTCCAATTGTGGAAAACTATCTGCAGAAAGCACAGAAGCAGCTGGCTGATATGGATCATGTCATTGCACAGTGTGATGCTATGAAAGAAATGCTTTTAGAAAAGAATTTAGTAAAAGAAGAGCAGATTTCACGTGTATATAATCCAGTCAGTGGTCCGTTAATCCAAAAGACGATGTCTATAAAAATCCCATTTGCCCAAAGGGATAAGGATAGAACAAGACAGATTATTTTTATCGGAAGGCTGGATCCGCAAAAGAATCTGCCCCACTTAATAGAAGCGTTTTCTAAGGTGAATCAAAAGATGCCAAATACCTGTCTTCGATTGATTGGAAGCGGAAATCTGACGGAGGCCATTAAAGACTTGGTAGAAAGTAAAGGTCTTTCTAGTTGTGTAAGCTTTGATGGTGTCTGTAAAAATATGGAATCTATTTATTCACAGGCGGATATGATCGTGCTTTCTTCGGAATATGAAGGTATGCCAAATTGCTTAATAGAAGCCATTGGCTGCGGTATCCCTATTGTTTCTTACGACTGTCCTATCGGCCCAAGGGAAATAGTGGTTGATGATGTGAATGGATATTTGGTAAAATATAATGATATCAATCAATTGGCAGAAAAAATGATGGAATGTCTGTATCGCGATTGGAAGGAAGAAGAAATCCAGAAAACGGCAGAGAAATTTAATGTTTCCTATATTGCCAAAGAATATTTAGGTTTGTTTGAAAAGGTGACACGTAAGTGAGAGAATTAACATATCCATTTGATAATGAATATATTTTAAAAAAATTAAAAAGAATCAAAAAAGAACTGCTGGCCTCTGATGATAAAAGGATGGCGAAAAAAATTGCAGTACTTGGTGGAAGCACCACCCATGACATTATCCGTGTACTAGAACTGTTTTTGTTAGATCAGGGAATTGAACCGGTCTTTTATGAATCAGAATATGCCATGTACTGGCAGGATGCTATGTTTGACAACCCGGAATTAAAAGAGTTTGCGCCGGACATTATTTACATCCATACAAGTAACCGCAACATTACCAATTTCCCGCAGTTAGATGATACAAAAGAAATGGTTGCGGAAAAAGAGGAAAGTGCTTTTAAGCATTTTCAGGTTATGTGGGATAAGTTAAGGCAGAACTATTCCTGCCCAATCATTCAGAATAATTTTGAAATGCCATTTTACCGCCTTATGGGAAACAGGGATGCGGTGGATATGCACGGTCATATTCATTTTTTGAACCGTCTGAATGAGAAGTTTTATGAATATGCAGAGAATCATGAGAATTTCTACATCAATGATATTCAGTACTTGTCATCCTGTTATGGATTGGATAAATGGGCAGACCCGTTTTTCTGGCATATGTATAAATATTGCTTGTGCTTAGATGCAATTCCGAATCTTGCGTTTAATGTATCCAATATTATTAAGTCCATTTATGGGAAAAATAAAAAGGCATTGGTATTGGATTTGGATAATACTTTATGGGGCGGTATTGTGGGAGACGATGGCGTAGAAAACTTAGAAATTGGTCAGGAGACTTCTCTTGGGCAGGTGTATTCTGAATTTCAGAATTATATTAAGATGCAGAAGCAGCTGGGCGTTATGCTTAATGTAAACTCAAAGAATGAAGAAGAGAATGCATTGGCAGGTTTACAGCATCCAGACGGAGTATTAAAGCCTGAGGACTTTATTATCATCAAGGCAAACTGGGAGCCGAAAAGTAAGAATCTTATGGATATTGCAATGGAATTAAATATATTGCCTGACTCGTTAGTGTTTGTGGATGATAATCCAGCAGAAAGAGAGATTGTGCGCCAGCAGGTAAGTGGAACAGCTGTGCCGGAGATTGGCAATCCGGAAGAATACATCCGCGTGTTGGATCATAGTGGATTCTTTGAAGTGACAAAGCTTTCTGAGGATGACCGTAACCGTAATGAGATGTACAAAGCAAATGCTATGCGTAAGCAGCAGGAGCAGTCATTTGCGGATTATAAAGAATATTTAAAGTCATTGGAAATGAAAGCAGTCATTGCTCCATTTGAGGCTATGTATATGGCAAGGATTGCTCAGTTGACAAATAAAAGTAATCAGTTTAATCTAACAACGAAGCGTTTTTCGCAGAGTGAGATTGAATCCATAGCGCAGAATCCGCAGTATATTACCTTATATGGTAAATTAGAGGACAAGTTTGGCGACAATGGTGTGGTTTCTGTTGTGATCGGCGAGAAGGAAGGTAAGAATCTCCATATCCGTTTATGGTTGATGAGCTGCCGTGTATTAAAACGAGATATGGAATTTGCTATGATGGATACTTTAGTAGAAGCCTGTAAAGAGCAGGATATTGATACGATTTACGGCTACTATTATCCAACAGCTAAAAACGGTATGGTAAAAGATTTTTATTCCTTACAGGGATTTGAAAAGATAGAAGAGGATGAACTGGGAAATGTTACATGGAAGTACGAGATCCCAACTGATTATCTGTATAAAAATGAAGTGATTGAAAGAGGATAGACATGAACCGCAGAGAAGTATGCAAAGTGATTAGTTTCATATTGATTTTTGTACTTCTGCTGACAGGTGTGTCTTACATTGTAAGAACAAATGGAGATGTAAAGGATCGTTTCGCTGGTTTTTATGCAGAAGAAAAAGATAGCATTGATGTGTTGATGTGTGGGGCCAGTACGGTTGGAACTACATTTTCACCAGGCTATATGTGGGGGGAGTATGGATTTACTTCTTATCCAATTTCTTCCAATGCACAGCGTCCCAAAGCTATCAAATATTTATTACAAGAAGCTTATAAATATCAGTCCCCTGAAGTGGTGGTTGTTGAACTCCGTATGTTTACTTATGAAGATGAAGAGATGAAAAATGACGAGGCTCATATTCGGGAAGTAACGGATAATATGCGTTATTCACTACATCGTTTAAAGACAGTCAATGAGATGACGGACGGGGTGGAAAGTTTTGAGGATAAACTGTCTTACTATATTGATATAATAAAATATCATTCTAACTGGGGAATGTTTTTTAAAACAGAAGAACTTCAGAAGATAGTATATAGTAAAGAGGATCTGCATAAAGGGTTTGAGCATCCAGAGCAGATTATGTATCATGATGAAGCAATTGATCGGTATATTCCCACTGAGGAGAGACTGGCAATTCCGTCAGAACAGGAAGACATTCTTAGAGATTTGATTGCATATTTAAGAGAAAATGATCAGGAAGCGCTTTTTGTTGTAGCACCTATTAAATATGACAAAGATTTTTTTGCTAAAGCGAATTATATGAAGGATATAGTGGAGGCAGAAGGATTTACCTATGTCAATATGATGGAAAAAACAGACCTTGATTTTGCGGTCGATCTTTTAGATGGTTCTCATACAAATATTTTGGGGGCTCAAAAATGTTCTCAAGTATTAGGTGAGATATTAAGTCAGGAATATGGTCTCTCTGATAAACGTAAAGAGGAAGGCTATGAGTCTTGGGATGATAGTTACAAGGCTTTCATAGAAGTATATGAGGAAGTAAGCAATAATATAGAAGATTATACATTATAGAAAATGTGAGGTTTATTATGACAAGAGAAACAATTTATGAAAAATTAAATGAAGTATTTCAGGATGTATTTGATGATGATTCTATTACTGTAAATGCAGAAACAACTGCTGACGATATTGAGGATTGGGATTCTTTAGAGCATATCAATCTGGTTTCTGCTGTTGAAAAAGAATTTGGCGTTAAATTCACAATGGCACAGGTAGTTGGAATGAAAAATGTAGGAGAAATGGTAGACGTAATTTTGGCTGCAATTTCTTAGGGACGGAGATAAACTTATGGGAATTACCTCGTTTTTGTTTTTGCTGTTCTTTGCAGTATCTGTGATCCTGTATTACAGCATTCCCAAAAGATGTCAATGGTCATTTTTATTGTTAATCAGCGTCGTATATTTTTTAACATCGGGAAACGCATTGCTGATTCTTTATCCTTTGGCATCTATAACAGCCACATATT
The DNA here is from genome assembly GCA_964531805.1 of uncultured Lachnospiraceae bacterium. Lineage (GTDB taxonomy): Bacteria > Bacillota > Clostridia > Lachnospirales > Lachnospiraceae > RGIG8767. Next base: position 23,857 of record CAZHGE010000018.1, on the reverse strand, counting down.
TTGGAGCAAGATTTATGGAACAAGAGAAAGACCGCAAACGCAAGAAGTGGGGCCTTTCTCTTGTTGTCGTATGTAATTTAGGCATTTTAGTAGTGTTAAAATACTTAAATCTAGGTGTTTATACCTATAATGCATTGGCAAGCCGTCTGGGAGAACATTTGGCACTGCTTGATACATTGCATTTTTTGATTCCACTCGGAGTATCGTTTTATACACTATCCATACTCAGTTATGCTTTTGATGTGTATTATGAAATAGCGCCGGCAGAAAAAAACTGGGCAAAGTTATTTTTGTTTGGCATGTATTTTCCAACCATTATCAGTGGTCCCATTATGCGTTACAAGGACATGAAAGAGCAGATGTTTGCGATACATGCGTTTGACTATAAGCAGGTGACCAGAGGTCTTCAAAGAATCCTGTGGGGTTTTTTTAAAGTGCTGGTAATTTCGGAACGTCTGGCAATTGTGGTGTCGGCTGTTTATGATGATTTTGAAACTTATGGTGGTTTTTATATTGTATTTTCAACACTATGCTTCTCATTACAGTTGTATTCGAATTTTTCCGGTTCTATGGATATTGTAAACGGCGTATCCCAGGTATTTGGGATTGTACTACCTGAGAATTTCCAGACACCATTTTTCTCAAAGACCATTCAGGAATTTTGGCGCAGATGGCATATTACCCTTGGCGGATGGCTTAAGGATTATATCTTTTATCCAGTTCTGCGTACTAATTTCTTTATGGAATTACCGGGGAAATTAAAACCACGTTTTGGAAAGAAAACAGCTAAGAAGATTACAACGTTTTCTGCTATGTTTATCCTATGGTTTGCTGTAGGTTTATGGCATGGCGGCTCGTGGAAATATATTATCGGTTCCGGTATTATTCCGTGGATTTATATTGTAGGTGGTGAATTATTAGAGCCAGTGTGGGTAAAACTCCGCAGTTTTTTTGGTGTGAATAAGGACACAAAATGTTTTTCGGTTTTTCAGATGGTCAGAACCTTTTTACTAATGTCCTTTGCCTTTTTATTCTTTAATTCGGATGGATTTTTCAGTGCACTTTCTATGATAGGGAATGTGCTGACTACTTGGAATCCGGAAATTTTGTGGAATGGAAGTCTGCTTCAACTTGGGCTGGACTTAAAGGAATGGGTTATTTTGCTATTGTCCCTTTCCCTGCTTTGGATTGTTTCCATTATGCAGCAAAAGGGCAGTATCCGGGACTGGCTGGCTGAACGTAACATTGTAGTCAGATGGATATTATTATATGCACTGTTGTTCTGGGTGATTTTAATGGGTAATTATGGACCGGGATACAGCGCGGCAGAATTTATATATCAAGGCTTCTAAGTCATTTGAGATACTCAAAAACAGAGTTTAATTGTGAGGAAAAAATGAACCAGTATTGTTTTGAAGACATTCATGTGGGATTAAAAGAAGAATTTCAAGTAACAATAACCGAAGATATGCTTAAGCGGTTTTGTCAGATTACGGGAGATGTGAATCCTCTTCATACGGATGAGACATTTGCTAAAGAAAAAGGCTATGAATCCCAAGTGGCATATGGTATGCTGACGGCCTCTTTTTTATCCACACTTGCAGGTGTATATCTTCCAGGAGAGCGAAGTCTGATTCATAGCGTGGAAAGTAAATTTACAAAGCCGGTCTATGTGGGAGACACCCTGACCATTTCCGGTCAGGTGACAGAGTGTAATGAGATGTTTTCTGTATTTACCATGAAGACAACCATTGTAAATCAAAAGGGAGAAAAGGTTCTGCGCGGGAAAATGCAGGTCGGAATCATTTGAAAAAATAGAAAATGGAGATAGGTATGAACAAGGTCTATTTGATCACAGGTGCTTCTTCAGAAGTGGGTATGGCATATATAAAGAAACTGGACGAGACGGTGGCTGAGGATGTTACAGTTATTGCCCATTATGGAAAAAATAAAAATGGCTTAGAACAGTTACAGAAAAAACTCTCCCATGTGACACTTTATATGGTACAGGCGGATTTGTCGCTTGCAGAAGGGGCGGAGATTATTTGTAATTATATAAAAGAAAAGCAATTGGATGTAACACACGTGCTTCATTTGGCAGCGTCTGCTTTCTCACATGTAAAAATAAAAAAATGGGATGAAGAAAAAGTAAGGAGAGAAATGCAGATTCAGTTTTTCTCCTTTGCATCTATGATGAAAGAGATACTGCCTAAAATGGCCAAGGCTGGCTACGGAAGAGTGTGCGTGATGTTGTCTTCGTATGTGCTTGGAACGCCACCTAAATTTATGACTGATTATATAGCAGTAAAGAGTGCGTTGCTTGGCTATGTAAAAGGTGCAGCGGCAGAATATGGAGAAAAGGGTATACGTATCAATGGAATTTCTCCTAATATGATGGAAACAAAGTTTTTACAGAATATAGATGAAAAAATTGTACAGATGACAGCAGAATCTTCTTCCTTAAAGCGCAATATCAAGGTAGAAGAGACGGTAAGCGGAATTGCTTTTCTGTTATCAGATGAAGTATCATATGTAAATGGAACGAACCTGAATTTATCCGGCGGGGATTATATGATTTAAGATGGATACTGTTAAGATATTAAATTGGTAAGATGGAGGCGGAGTATGGGTAAGCAGCCAAAACAAAAATCCATAGCATTTTATATTGGCAGCTTGAGCAGAGGCGGCGCAGAACGTGTTATTGTGAATCTGGCCGCATATTTTCGTGACTGCGGATACTGCGTTACCATTGTGACGAAGGAACAGGATAGCGTAGAATATCCGGTCCCTGAAGGAGTATCAAGGATACTTGCTGATATTACGGGTGATGAAATCAGTAAGAACCGGATTGCCAATTTATATCGGAGGATTGCAAAACTTAGAAATATCTGGAAGGAACTACAACCGAATTATATTGTATCTTTTATTAAGAAGAATAATTTTATGGCTATTACATCCGCGATGGGAATGCGTATACCAGTGATTGTATCGGTGCGTTCCAATCCGGCAAGAGAATATCCGGATAAATTGACAAGATTGTTGGCGGGGGTATTATTCAGCCGGGCAGCAGGTGTTGTATTGCAAACTGGACAGGCTAAGGAATTTTTCCCAGTGGCTGTTCAGAAAAAAGCCGTGGTATTGCCCAATTCTTTAAGTGAGCAGTTTTTGCTGACAGAATATACTGGCAATCGTAAAAAAGAAATTGTCTGGGTGGGTAGAATGGATGCAAATAAGAATCCAAAGATGCTGATGCGGGCTTTTGAAAAGGTTGCACAGAAATACCCGGACTGGACATTGAAATATATCGGTGACGGTCCACTGATGCAGGAATTAAAAGAACTGTGTCTAAAAGAAAATTTAACTGAACAGATTTCATTTGCAGGAAGAATGGAAGATGTGGCAAGTGCTATTCAGCCAGCATCTGTTTTTGTTCTGACTTCTAAGCAGGAAGGCATGCCAAACGCTTTAATGGAAGCCATGGTATCGGGACTTGCAGCAGTTTCAACGGATTGCCCTTGTGGCGGACCAGCGGAATTAATTGAAAATGGAGTCAACGGAATATTAATACCAGTGGATGATGAAAGGGCATTAGTGGATGCATTGGATAAATTGTTATCAGATGATGAATACAGAGATCGATTAGGAGAAAATGCAAAGAGGCTGATCGAAAAAGTACATCCTGATATTGTAAATCGGCAATGGATTTCGTATATTGAGTCCACAAAATGCTAGTGTATGTATGCAAATTGAACAATGTAGAATTGCATAGAAAAAGATAAATGGAGGGGAATCCGTGAAGTATAAAGTAGTTGTATTTGGCGTAAAAGATACATCCGAAAATATCATACGTTTTATTCATGAAACAATTTGTCCTGTGGATTTGATTGTTACCATTGATAAATCAGTTACAGAAAAAAATCAAGTATCCGGTTACAAAGGACTGAATTATCTGACAGAAGAACTGGGAATTCCCGTGCATGAAGCAGAAAGTTATTTTCTAACGGATGAAAAGACACAGAATTTCTTTAGGGAGAATGAATTTGACATTGGTATTTCCATGGGATGGCAGAGACTGATTCCAAAGTCTGTTTTGGATTGTTTTGCGTATGGAATTTATGGATTTCATGGAAATGCAGGGTATCTTCCATTTGGAAGAGGACGATCACCTTTAAACTGGTCTATTATTTTAGGAGATACTCGTTTTAATTTAAATCTGTTTCGCTATGATGAAAAAGCGGACAGTCCTAATGTGTTTGCAACAGAGATGTTTTCTCTGACACCTCATGATGATATTCGGACAGCGCAGTATAAAAACATGATTTGTTCTAAACGTCTGATTCGAAAATTATTAAAGGCGTATCAGGAAGGAAATGTTACGATACGTACAGAATCCAAGGATTTTGATTCGTGGTATCAGAAAAGAACTGCAGTGGATGGTAAAGTGGATTTCCATAACCGCACCAGAGAGATTCATAACCTGATCCGTGGTGTGGCAGCACCATTTCCTGGAGCATTTGCCTATATAGGAGAGGATAAAGTTACTATCTGGAAAGCGCAGCCATTTGATGAAATGATTGATTTTTCAGAGTATGCACCGGGAGAAGTGGTGGATATTTTTGATGGGAAATTAGTGGTCCGCACAGTGGATGGATCTTTGTTGATTGAAGAATACGAGTCAGAAAGAAACATCATACCGGGTGATGTGTTAGAATAAAAGCCAAATGACACAGTATAGAAGAAAATAGATTAAGAATGGAAAGTTGTTATGAATAAAATACTATTTCATCTGAATTGTCTGGAACATGGCGGGGCAGAACGAGTGGTATCCAATCTGGCGAACCAATTTGCAAGGGAAGGATACGAAGTAATCGTTGCAACGGAATGGGAAGGCGAAGAAGAATACAAACTGGATGAACGTGTAAAGCGTGTTCATGTGGGTTTAAAAGAATCGGATGAAAAACGTTCCCGTATCTCAAAGGCGTGGAGACGATTTTTTTATCTGCGTAAATTTATTTTACAGGAAAAACCGGATATTACACTGGCGTTTGCGCAGAAAGCAATTTATCGCGCTTTAGGGGCGACGCTTTTCACAAAAGAAAAGGTTATTATTGCTGTAAGAACGGATCCTGTGGGACATTACGATCAGTTAGTGGATAAAATTATGATTCCAATTTTGTTTCCGCATGCGGCTGGTGCTGTTTTCCAGACAGAAGGTCAGAGGGACTTTTTTCCGAAATATATTCAGGAGAAGTCAACCATCATTTTAAATCCGCTTCATGATAAGTACATTGAAGCAAAATTGCCAGAAAGCAGAGTGAAGACAGTAGTACATTCCGGACGTATCGTAGACTTTAAAAATCAGGATATGTTGATCCGTGCTTTTGCAAAAGTGCATGAAAAGCACCCGGAGTATGATTTAAAAATTTATGGTGGAGATTCTTTTGATGGTACCATGCAGGTGCTTCATAAAGCCATCGAAGATTGTAATGCTGCTGATTATGTAAAATTGATGGGAAATAGTGATAATTTGGATAAAGAACTGGCAAATGGTGCCCTGTATGCTTTTTCATCGGATTGGGAAGGACTTCCGAATGCTTTGTTAGAAGCTATGGCTTTAGGACTTCCGGTTGTTGCTACAGACTGTCCATGTGGTGGGCCGAGAACGGTCATACAGAACGAAGTAAATGGTCTTTTGGTTCCCATTAAAGACCAGAAAGCAATGGAAGAAGGCATTAACCGCTTGATCGAAAATCCTGAGTTTGCAGAAGGATTAGGAAGAGAAGCCAAGAAAATCTGCGAAAAACTTAATGGACCTGCCATTATAGAACAGTGGAGAAAATACATCGAAAAAACGATAGAGGGATAATATATGTTTTCATTTAATGATTATAAAGAAATTATCAGAATTATAAAATCAACGGACCGCTATATGGATTATCATAAGGCGCTTCATAGTGATAAATTTATTTTGATGCGTCATGATGTAGAGTATAGTGTGGAAAGAGCCTATGAACTGGCAAAAGTAGAAAGCAGTATGGATTTTACTTCTACTTTCTTTTTCCAGTGGACCAATAATTCTTATAATATTTTATCCAGAAAAAATAAGGACTTGATTAAGGATATGCATGAACGCGGTCATACAATTGGATTACACTTTGCGTTAAATGGTATGACGGATATGGAACAGATTCGTAAGCAGATTGCAAAAGAAATGGAGATCTTGAATTCTATGTTTGAGTTTAAGATAGATACGTTTTCCATTCATCGTCCATCCAAGGATGTGCTCAGAGAAAATATCAAACTTCCAGGGATTATCAATGCGTATCAGGATGAATTCTTTACCTTTGCAGAAAACGTTACAGAAAATACACCGGTCAGCGTGAAGTATCTTTCCGATGCAAATCATATTTGGCGTTATGGTTATCCGGATGAAAAGAATATTTTGGAGAATGACAAAGTACAGATTTTAACTCATCCATTTGCATGGTGCAAGAAGGGGTATGATAATTTTGATAATTATAAATCTTTAATCAAAGAGAAGTATATCGAACTGGTAAACAGTGTCGATAATGAATGTAAGGACTTTGGAGAGTATAAAGACTGGTTTATGGAAAACTTTCCTGTATAAGAAAAATAATGGGAGTACGTTATGTGCGGAATCTGTGGGTTTATATCAAGAAAAAACATCACAATTGAACAGTTAAAGGAAATGAATGATACCATTTATCACCGTGGTCCGGATGATGCCGGGGAAGAAATTTACCCATTGTCCGATGGGCTGAGTATTGGTCTTGCTCAGCGAAGACTTTCTATTCAGGATTTGTCGCCGCTGGGACATCAACCCATGCATTCAAAAGATAAGCGTCTGAGCGTAATCTTTAACGGTGAGATTTATAACTTTTTAGAACTGAGAGAAGAATTATCGGATTATACTTTTCTTTCCCATTGTGATACAGAAGTCATTATTGCGGCTTATTTAAAATGGGGAATTTCTTGTGTCGATAAATTCAATGGGATGTTTGCTATCTGCATTTATGACAGGGAGGATGACAGCGTATATCTAGTTCGTGACAGAATTGGTAAAAAGCCCATGTATTATGAATTGGATGGAGAGGATATGTACTTTGCATCCGAATTAAAACCTCTTATGAGCAGACCGGGATTTTCAAAAAAGATCCGTCAGGATATCGTGACAAGATATTTGTACCAGCAGTATATCAATGCGCCGGATACTATTTTTGAAAACGTGTATAAACTAGAACCAGGCAGTGTTCTTCATTATCAGAATGGACATGTAAAAACATGGAAATACTGGGATGTAAAGAAGGTGTATCATAAGATGCAGGAAAATCCGGTAACGGATTATGCCCAGGCAAAGACAGAGTTAAAAGAACTGTTGAAAAAATCAGTAGCTTCCCGTATGATCTCTGATGTACCTTTAGGAGCTTTCTTAAGTGGAGGTTATGATTCATCTTTGATTACAGCCATTGCTCAGGAACATTCGAAGGAACCGGTAAAAACCTTCTCAATAGGGTTCCATGAGGAAAAATATAACGAAGCAAAATATGCTTCTGAAGTGGCAAAACATTTAGGAACGGATCATACAGAACTCTATATCTCTGAAAAAGAAATGTTTGATATGGTGGACAGTATTCCGCAGTATTACGATGAACCGATGGCGGATTCTTCCCAGATACCATCTATGTTAGTGGCGGAACTTGCCAAAAGAGATGTTACCGTTGTGCTCTCTGGTGATGGCGGGGATGAATTTTTCTGCGGTTATAATGTATATGAAAATGTAAAACAGGCACAGATGCTGGATGTGCTTGGAGGCATGACGCATGGTGTCTGCAATCTGCCTGGACTAAAGCAGATTGGTTTGGAAGAAAAACTGCCTTTCAAAGTCAGAGTCATAGCAGGGAACCGCAATAAAGAAACTAAGACTCAGTTTGGCGCAGGCAATTATGTTGTCCGTGCCAATAAGATGGTATTGGGGGATGGCCTTCCATGCCATTATGAAATTGAAAGCGGGTATCAGGTAAAAGACTGGCAAATCCGCAGAATGCTTTTGGATATGGATACTTACCTGCCGGGCGATATTCTGTGTAAGGTTGATAGAGCAACCATGAAATATTCATTGGAAGCAAGATGTCCGATTATGGATCGGGATGTCATGGAATATTCCTTTAGAATGGCACATAATATAAAATATGATAATGGAAATAAGAAGCGTATTTTAAAAGATATTGCCTATGACTATATTCCAAAGGAATTGTTGGACAGACCTAAGGTTGGTTTCGGTGTGCCTCTTGATAAATGGTTAAGAGGACCGCTTAAGAATCAGCTTGTTGATATGATTGACCGTGATTTCCTGGTTCGACAGGGAATCTTTGACAGCGATTATGTGATTAATATGATTACTGATTATTTAAGAAATGGGGATGGAGGTCCGGCAACTGGACGAAATTATTCGAAACTGACATGGTCCTATTTTGTATTCCAGCAGTGGTATCAATATTATATGGATTAGGTAAGGGTTTTTTGGAAATTAAGATTATTTTAATAAATCCCAAAGAAAGTTTTCTACTTAGCATGTTATAGTAAAGATAAGTTACAGAGAATAATGTGCAAAAGGAGAGTGAGGAGAGATTATGAAAATGAAAGGGATTGTGATTCGTGTCGGATATACGCTGCTTGGTGCGCTTTTGATGCTTTGTATCGTCTTAATTCGGGATGAATATTTTGCAAAGAAAACACCAGAAGAAGTCGTTCCTGTAGTAGAGGAGATTCCAATACAGACACAAGAAGAAGAGACTTATAATTTTGAGGCGGAAGCAGAGGAAAAACTGGCACTATTACAGGCTGAGGCAGAACAGAAACATCAGGAGCAATTGATGCTGGAAGCAAATGCTGTAAGTGAAAATGAAATTGAGATTGCGATTCAAACAGTGAGCGCAAACAGTATCGAAGCTGCACCAGTTAAATGGATTAAAGATTATCCTATGATTAATTCTACGAAGACTTTAGAAGAAAAACTGGCGGAAAGATCTTCGTATGAGGAAACACTAGCTGTCAATGCTTTCGATAAAAAAGTAATTGAGAATAGTACGATTGATTTTTCGGATGTAAAGATTACGATATTAGGTGATAGTTTGACAACAGCGGCTAATCTTGATGAAGACGAACAGAAAATATATGCGTATCCGGTTATTTTGCAGGAAATATTGGGTTGTAAAGAAATTGTAAATTTGGGTAAGGGCGGTTCATCTGTCAGCCGTGCTGGACATTATGCAATGGTGGAGCGTTTTTCAGATATCCCGAAGGATACAGATATTCTCATCATATTCGGTGGAAGCAATGACTGTTTGTTTGAGAATAAATGGCAGTATGGTAATATAGAATATGATAAGAGAATGAATAAAGAAACCTTCTGTGGTGATCTGGATGAAATGGTTTCTGCAATTAAGTATGTTTATCGGGAGCATAATGAAGAAAATTATGTAAAGTTTATTTATGTGAATCCGCCATCTACCATTTTGAACGATGGTGTATACGCTATGAATCCTGAGAATATGGTTCAGCAGAAGGCCTTTGCTGAAGCAATCAACGCAATTGTGCCAGCATATGGATTTGAGGTCATTGATTTGTATAATAATAATATTTTAAATAGTCATGACCGGGATGTGAATGAACAGTTTGTGCCGGATGGAATTCATATGAACCCTGAAGGATATCGAATTTTAGCGGAGCATATTGCCAGTCAGATTATTCAGAGAATTGAACAATAAGAATAAAAGAGTAGGATGAGAAATCATTCTGCTCTTTTGCGTTATAATAGAAAGTATGGTATACTAGATTGATTAAGTATGTCATACGAATGGAGAGAGCAAAATGCTGGTACTTCATAGGAAAAAACATGGAATTCATTTTTATACAGTATGGTTTGCAACAAAGCCTTTTTCTAAACCGGGAATAGTTGCTTATTATGAATACAAAGGGAAGAAACCCGCACTTCCATATACTAATTTTGAGACATTGATCACGGATCTGACTGAATCAGAAGAAGAGATAAAGCAACATTTTTCAAAGAGTTGTAAATATAAAGTGAACCGCGCTGCAAGAGAAGATGTATCCTGCAAAATTATGGATAGTGAAAATATAAGCGATGATGATATTGCGGATTTTTGTGATTTTTTCTCGGCGTTTTGGGAGAGTAAGGGTACATCCCTTTCCGATAAAGAAAAGTTGAAATGTGAATTACAGGAATATCGTGAAAAAAAAGCGCTGACGTTGGGTTATGCTTTGGTGAATGGTGAAAAAGCAGTTTACCATACCCATATCGGTGATGAGGATACAGTACGTCTTTTGCACTCTGCTTCCTTATATCGTTTGCAAAAGGATGAGGAAGGTAATACCAAAAACTTGATTGGTATGGCCAACCGGCTGCTTCATTTTGAGGAAATGAAGCACTTTAAAGAAAATGGAATCATAAATTATGACTGGGGCGGAGCAGGTCATACGGAGGATGTAATTCATATTACAGAGTTTAAGGAATCCTTTGGTGGAGCACCAGTGAATTACTGTAATTTTGAACAAGTAAATGGTTTTGCTGCAAAACTTTTCAAATTAGCAGTTAAAGTATTAAGGAAATAATACGATGAGTAACAAAACAGAGTGCATGATACGGTTGGATGACATCACTCCTGATATGGATTGGGAGAGATTCTACCGTGCAAAAGAAATATTTGACAGATATCAGATTTGCCCGCTTATTGGTGTGGTTCCGGACAATCAGGATGCAACGCTTCATAAAGAAGAGGGCAGAGGAGAATTTTTGAATACGGTTCGTCAGTTGCAGGAAAGCGGATGGAGTGTGGCACAGCATGGCACGTATCATTGTTATGAAACCGATGACAGTGGTATTTTGGGGATCAATCCTTTTAGTGAGTTTGCTGGACTGCCATACGAGGCACAGCTGCAAAAACTGCAGGCAGGTAGACGAATTCTGGAAGAGAACGGGATTTTGACCGATATTTTTATGGCACCGGGGCATACTTACGATAAAAATACTTTGAAAGCATTGAAAGAATGTGGTTTTGGGGTAATTACAGATGGTCTGTTTTCCCAGCCTTATTATGAGGATGGCGTACTGTGTATTCCATGCCGTTTAAGAGGATTTAAGAAACCAGATGGAATCGATACCGTTTGTCTGCATACGAATCTGATGAATGATCAGGATATGGCTGAGTTGGAAGCCTTTTGTAAAGAGTACAGGAGTGTAATCGTTTCTTTTGATCCGGATCGATATAGAAAGTTTGCAGGAAAGAGAACTTGTTTCATCAAAATAAGGGAACGCATGGTCCTCAAGGGAAGATTATGGAAGGACAGCATTGCGAATTCCAAACGACTTGCATGGTATATGAAAAAGACAAGCCATGGAAGCAGTAAAGTGAAGTGGTTAAAACGACTCGTTTGTCTGCCATTATTATTATGTTATCGAAGCGAAGAATAAGATATCTTCGCATATAGGAGTATGAACACAAACTATGTGTGGAATTGCAGGAATTGTAAAATACAAAGATAATCCTATAAAGAATATTGAAGCCATGAACAAGAAGATTCATAGACGTGGACCGGATGCCGGGGATTACTGGTTGTGTGAAAATGACCGACTAGTGCTTGGGCATCGGAGACTGGCGATTGTGGATCTGACAGAATGTGGAAGTCAGCCCATGGTATCGGCAAGTGAACGGTACGTTATGGTTTACAATGGCGAGATTTATAATGCACCTGAAATCAAACAGCAGATGGAAGCTGCTTTTGGCGTGGAAACTTACCGCGGGACTTCCGATACGGAAATTCTGCTTCGGGCAATCGAGCATTACGGAATAAAAGAAACACTAGTAAAATGCCGTGGTATGTATGCGTTTGCGGTGTATGATCGACAGGAAAAGATACTATGCCTCGCCCGTGACCGAATGGGGGAAAAACCATTGTATTACGGCTGGGTAAATGGTAGTTTTGTATTTGCTTCAGATATCAATGCAATCAAGGCAGTGGAAGGATTTGCTAACCCGGTGGATGAAAGCGTGCTGCAGGGATATTTTATTAACGGCTATATTTCAGCACCCTATTCCATTTACAAAGATATATACAAATTAGAGCAGGGGTCTATCCTTACCTTACAGGAGCCCTTTACTGATTGGACAATAGAAAAATATTATGATATTACAGAAACTGCCATAAACGGTCAGAAAAACTTATTTGAAGGCAGTGAAAAAGAAGCAGTGGATGAACTGGAAAAACTGCTGAAAAATGCGATTAAAGGACAGATGATGGCGGATGTGCCATTGGGAGCCTTTTTATCAGGAGGCATTGATTCCACTTTGGTGGTCAGTTTGATGCAGTCCCTTTCAGATATTCCGATTCGTACCTTTACGATCGGATTTGAAGAAGAAAAATACAATGAAGCATCTTACGCAAAAGAAACAGCAAAACATTTAGGTACCCAGCATACGGAAATGTATGTTGGATATGAAGATGTAATCAACCTGCTTCCATCGATTCCAGAAGCATTTGGGGAACCATTTGCTGATAGTTCCCAGTTACCGACGATGCTTGTCAGCAAAATGACCAGAGAGCATGTGACGGTTTCTCTAAGCGGGGATGCGGGGGATGAATTTTTCTGTGGATACAATTCCTATAAGGATATTCGCGATGGTCTTAAGGTGATGCAGAGTAAACTGGGATTTATCAAAGACCCGATTCGCCAGCCATTAGGAAGACTGTTGTTGAATACGAATTTAAGTCATATACCAACGCTGCGTAAAGCAGGAAGATGTTTCATAACACAGTCATATGAAGAACTATACCGTCAGATTATTGATGACGATGCTCGTGTAAAGAAATTGTGCCAGAAGGCTGGTAGGATTTCGCATCTGACACCGGATGAGCAATACCCGGATGGTTTATTAAAAGGGGCAGAAAATAATCTGATGCTCATGAATATGAGACAGTATCTGCCGGATGATATTTTAGTAAAAGTAGACCGGGCGGGTATGTATTATTCTTTGGAAACACGTATTCCATTACTGGATGCGGATGTGATGCAGTTTGCATGGACACTGCCCGATACTTATAAAATGCGGGATGGTATTACCAAGAAACCATTGCGTGAACTATTATACCGCTATGTGCCACAGGAAATGATGGATCGTCCGAAAAAGGGATTTTCCGTGCCAGTATCTTTATGGTTAAAGGACGGAGAGATGAGGCAGTGGGCGGAAAGTGTACTGTCAGATGCAGCCTCATTATCAGGAGATTATATTCAGACAGACGTGGTTCAGTCTATTTGGAAGGATTATATTCAAAATGGAAACTGGAGCAGTCTGATTTGGTACATTTTGATGTTTGAACAGTGGATTCTGCATGAGAATGGAAAATAAAAAATACTATGCGAGGGATATATGTCACCCAAAATGCTTAAAAAATTGTCATCTATTTTAGATAGACAGCAAAAAATAAAGATACTTGGACTTACCGTTTTGATATTGATTGGTGGAATATTGGAGACGTTGGGAATTTCCCTGATTGTGCCTTTGTTATCCGCTATATTGGATGAACAGAGTTTTGCAGCTAATTCCATAGTCATATGGGTTATGGATTTGCTGGGGATTCAGAATATCCGCTCCTTTATTTATCTACTTTTATTTGGACTTATCTTTATGTACGTTTTTAAATGTGCATATCTGATTGGTCTAACTTACGTGCAGGCAAGATTTGTAAATAGAAACCGTGCGAGAAGTACAACAAACTTATTATCCCAGTTTTTGCACAGACCATACGAATATTATTTGTATGCAGAAACATCTACCATAGTAAGAACTATTTATGGGGATATGGATAATATTTCCAACCTTCTGCTTCAAGTGATGGGATTAATGTCGGAACTTGTGATCTGCTTATTTATGGGGGCATTCCTGCTTCTCGTTGATTTTAAGATGATGTGTATGGTAGTGGGATTGCTGCTTTTAGTGACCATTTTTAGTTCGAAAGTAATTAAGCCAAGACTGAACAGGGTTGGCGATGGAGCAAGAGATGCACAGGCGGGCATGTATAAATGGATTTTACAGTCTGCAAGTGGTATTAAGGATGTAAAAGTAACAAACAAGGAAGACTATTTTACTGGACGATACCGTAAGAGTGTTGAGGATTATGGACATTATCAGATAAGACACAATGTATATACCAATATGCCAAGATTGTTGATTGAGTCCATTGCTATTATTGCGATTCTATTATATCTGGCATTATCCATGATAATGGGAGTGGATCTGACATCCATGGTTCCTGCGATATCAGCATTTGCGTTAGCAGCGATGCGTCTGCTTCCAAGTGTAAACCGTGTCAATACTTACATTGCAAATATTGCCTATTATGAATCCGCATTAAACTATATTTATGAAAATGTGGATACGGATGCCATGAGCCGCCAGGAAGAACTGGATGCTTACCGTCTTGCGAATCCGAATACAACACCAATTACGTTGGAAAAAGAAATTAAATTAAATGATATTACGTTTGCATATCCCAATACGGATAAAAAGATTTTTGATCAGGCGGATATGAAAATTCCGGTTGGAAAATCTGTGGGAGTTGTAGGACCATCCGGATCTGGAAAGACGACAATTGTGGATGTACTTCTTGGTTTGCTGGAACCCCAAAACGGAACCATTACCAGTGATGGTACTAATATTATGGAGAATTACGAAGCGTGGCTGAAACATGTGGGTTACATACCACAGACCATCTATATGTTAGATGATTCGATTCGAAATAATATTGCGTTCGGTGTAAAGGAACAGGATATTGATGATGCCCGTATTTGGGAAGTGTTGGAGCAGGCACAGATGAAAGAATTTGTTGAATTATTGCCTGAAAAACTGGATTCCCAGATTGGAGAACGCGGAGTGCGTATTTCGGGTGGTCAGAGACAGCGTTTGGGAATTGCCAGAGCGCTTTATCATGATCCTGAACTGCTTATTTTTGATGAAGCAACATCAGCACTTGATAATGATACAGAAACTGCCATTATGGAGGCAATTGATACCCTTCATGGACAGAAGACTATGGTTATTATTGCACATCGATTGAGAACCATAGAAAATTGCGATATCATTTATGAAGTAAAAGAGGGTAAGATATCTATGCAAAGGGGAATGGCAGAATAATAAAGGGATTATTGTGTCAATGTTAAATATGCAGATCATCAGAAACAAAGAAAAAATAGGAAATATTCTTTTTGCGGTAGGCATTTTTCTGGAACTGCTCGTTATGGTGACAGATCACAGCAGTTTTATTGAATTGCCTTTCAGAGGGCGTTTTACCCATGTGGCATTTGCTATATTTTGTATCAAAATATTATTTACTTATTATACGAAAGTGCAATGGGGAATACTGATTGCGAGCGGTGTTTTGGGAGCGGTATCCTATCTGACCTGTGGGGATGAATATATTATCCGTGCCGTTGTTCTTATTTTTGCGGCAAAAGGAATCGAGTTTAAAAAAGTGCTGCAGATGATTTTTTATGTAATGCTCTTGGGAACGATTGTGATTATAGGGTTATCACTTCTGGGAGTTGCCGGTGATATCAAGAATGTTGCAGATTTTGGAAGGGATGGAGTGGAGACGCGGTATGTATTAGGGTTTAATCATGCCAATAATCTGCATGATGTTATGTGGTATCTCTTATCGATTGTCTTGTTGCTAACCTATAAAAAATGGAATTGGAAATATTATTTACTAGCAACACTTGGTAATTTGGGGATGTTTTTCTTAACTGCTTCCAGAAATGGGATGATTGCGGTTCAATTACTACTTGTGGCTTGTTTTGTAATACATTATTTCCCAAACATGAACAAAATGAAGTTTCCGTATATGCTTGGTGGTGTCGGATTGGCAATCTGCCTGTGGATGACCTGGCTTGGAGGCGCGTATGGATCTGTTAATAGTAAGTTGGCAGCGTTTTTTGATCGTTTTTTGACATTCCGTTTAGAGATGATATGGGAGTATGCGCCTATTTCGGCATGGAAGATCTTTCCAGAGGGAAGAGAATTATCCTATGTAGATAATGGCTTTGCAACGCTGTTTTTTCATTATGGATATGTAGTAGGCATTGCATATATTATACTGTTAATTTATATGATTTACTGGCTTTATAAAAAAAATGCGGGCGTGGGATTATGTGTGCTTGTTACCACGATATTTATTACTTTTATGGAGTCAACATTTATTTTTAATAATTCACTGCTTTGCAACATGGTATTTGTTTTAATTTTAGTTTGCTGGCATGCTGATCAGGAGGCTTAAATGGGTTCTTTTAATCGAAAGAACAATTTAATACAGAATTATTCTTTGATCGTGATTGACGTTATTTGTCTGCTGGTATCTTATGGACTGGCCTTTTTGATTCGCTATAAAGGTGTAGAACATATGGAACAGGTAGATTTTGTATTCTGCCTTTTACTGGTATTGTTTGCAGTACTGTATAGTTTTCTGCTTGATTGGAATCATTTTATTTTTAAACGTGGTTATTTCAGTGAAATGATTGCGATTATTAAGTATACGGTAAGTATTGCAATTGCCTTTGGTTTTGGGGTATTTATTATGCGGCAGGGAGAGAATTTTTCCCGTCTCGTATTTGGTCTGTTTTGTGTATTTACGGTTATTTTCACATACGTGGCCCATATTGGGTTTAAAAAGTATCTGTACTATTTTTACAAGAAAAGTGCCAGTGCCGATAAAGTGCTTATTGTAACGCAGTTGGAGTATCTTGAGGATGTTATCGCGGATATTAAGGCGGCGGCAGAATGGAGTTACGATGTTATCGGAATTGCTTTGTTGGATGATGAGGTATCTCAGACAGCGTGGAATGGTATTCCGTTAGTGGCAAATGGTGCAGGATATATGGAGGAAGTAAAACAACATGTAATGGATGCTGCTTTTGTATACCTCCCACATGTATATGGAAAAGAAATGGAACAGATTGTGGAAGACTTTGAAACCATGGGTGTAGTCTGTTATCAGAGCCTGGGTAGTATCAGTGCGGGAAGAAATGTGCAGAGTATCAGTTCCTTTGGTGGACATCTTGTTATTACGCATGAAGTAAACGCAATTGATTACAGGAGACAGTTTGTTAAGAGAGCGGTGGATATTGTGGGATCCTTAATCGGCGTGTTGATTACCTGCTTGTTATATCCCTTTGTGGCTATTGCAATAAAGTTGAATTCAAAAGGACCGGTTGTCTTTAAACAGGTGCGTATCGGACGAAATGGACGACGCTTTTATATGTATAAATTCCGTTCCATGTACATGGATGCGGAAGAACGAAAACAAGAACTGATGAAACAGAATGAAGTGCAGGGGCTTATGTTTAAGATGGAGAACGATCCCCGTATCACTGCTGTGGGAAAATTTTTAAGAAAGACAAGTATCGATGAACTGCCACAGTTTTTTAATGTTTTAAAGGGTGATATGAGTTTAGTTGGAACACGTCCGCCGACAGTGGATGAATTTGAACAGTATAGCCTTCATTATCGTAGAAGACTTAGTATTACGCCTGGACTCACAGGTATGTGGCAGGTGAGCGGCAGAAGTGATATTAAGGATTTTGATGAAGTTGTTAAGTTGGATCTGAAATATATTGATAACTGGTCATTGACGTTGGATTTGAAAATTTTGATACAGACTGTTGGTGTTGTATTATTTGGCAGAGGTTCTAAATAATCGGACGATTTGAGGGAAAGAATATGCGCATTGTAATGCTTGGACATAAACGCATTCCTTCCAGAGAAGGCGGCGTTGAAATTGTTGTAGAAGAGTTAGCAACACGTATGGCAGCTTTGGGACATGAGGTTACAGTCTATAACCGAAAGGGATCTCATGTGGCAGGAATTAAGAATGAGCAAAAAGAATATGGGAAGAATTATGAGTATAAGAGAGTCCAGGTGAAAACGGCATTTACACTGCCGCAAAAAAGCCTGAATGCCATTGTGTATTCTTTCTTTGCAACGTTGCGTGCATGTTTTTCAGGTGCGGACGTGATTCATTTTCATGCGGAAGGTCCATGTGCCATGATTCCTTTGGCAAAATTTTTTCGTAAGAAATGCGTTGCTACCATTCATGGATTGGACTGGCAGCGGTCAAAATGGGGAGGATTTGCGACCAAGTTTCTATTATTTGGAGAAAAGATGGCGGCAAAGTATGCTGATAAAGTCATTGTATTATCCGAAGGAGTAAAAGAATATTTTCAGGATACTTATGGACGGAAAACGTTCGTGATTCCAAATGGTATCAGCAAGCCGGAATATCAGGAACCCAATGTTATCACCTATAAATATGGTCTGCATGGAGAGGATTACCTGCTTTTTTTGGCAAGACTGGTTCCGGAAAAAGGTGTGCATACCTTACTGGAAGCCTATGAAAAGAGTGGTTTAAAAATACCCTTATTAATTGCTGGTGGCAGCAGTCATTCTAGTGAGTATTGTCAAAAGATTGAGTCTATGGCTAAAAAGATTAATGAGGACGCTGGGCGTAAGCATACAGAACAAAAGGTAATCCTGACTGGTTTTGTGCAAGGGAAAGAACTGGAAGAATTATTCAGTAATGCGCTTATGTATATTTTACCTAGTGAAATCGAAGGTATGCCATTGAGTTTGTTAGAAGCCATGAGTTATGGGAACTTGTGTCTGACCAGTGATATTTCGGAGAATACGGATGTAACAGAGAACTATGGATTTTCTTTTGTATCCGCTGATGTAAATTCGTTGACAGAAAAACTGACTGAATTATGCAGCGACATTGTTTCTCTTAGAGGCACCGAACAGTATACAAGAGAAGCAATCCAGAAGTTTATATTAGGAAAATATAACTGGGATGATGTTACAAAAAGGACATTAGAATGCTATGAAGATATTAATTGTAAATAAGTTTCTTTATCCAAACGGTGGTTCAGAAACTTATATATTTGAAATTGGAAAGCAATTGCAGAAGATGGGACATGAAGTTCAGTATTTTGGAATGGAGCATGAAGGAAGAGTAGTAGGCAACCATGCGGAAAGCTATACTTCTAATATGGACTTTCATACGGGAAAACTGGCGAAACTTTTATACCCGTTTAAGGTCATTTATTCCAAAGAAGCCAGGCAGAAAATCCGTGTTGTTTTAGACGATTTCAAACCGGATGTAGTGCATCTGAATAATTTTACCTATCAGATTACACCATCCATTTTGTATGAGATTAGAAAGTTTGAAAAGCAAAATAATCATAAGGTAAAAATCGTGGCAACGGTGCATGATCCGCAGCTGGTATGCCCGAATCATATGTTGATTAACGGTACAACTGGCAAACCATGCGAATTGTGCTTATCAGGTCAGTTCCGCCATTGCGCCAAAGGAAAATGTATCCATGGCTCTACAGTAAAAAGTATTTTAGGTATGGTGGAAAGCAGATTATACCGCTCACTGCATGCATACCGCATGATTGATACCGTAATCTGTCCAAGCTATTTTATTGAGTCCAAATTAAAGGAAAATCCGGATATTGATGGAAGAACGAAGATGCTTCGTAATTTTATCTCCATCAGTGAACCAACCGGGGAAAAAACGAAGCAGCCATATGTGCTGTATTTTGGACGCTATTCAGAAGAAAAAGGGATTCACACCTTGGTAAAGGCGGCGAGAGAACTGCCGGAAATTCCGTTTGTTTTTGCAGGAAGCGGACCATTTGAAGATGAGGTTAACGCAGTCCCTAATATCGAAAACAAAGGTTTTACAACGGGAAGTGCATTGGCAGATTTGATTGCAAATGCGTCCTTTAGTCTGATTGCATCCGAATGTTTTGAAAACTGTCCATTTTCCGTAATGGAATCACAGATGCTGGGAACACCCGTAATCGGTGCAGATATCGGCGGAATTCCGGAACTAATCCGCGAAGGTGTGGATGGGGAATTGTTTAAAAGTGGAAATGTGGAAGAGTTGAAATCAGCAATACGAAGCCTTTATAATAATACTGAAAGAAATGAGCAATATACAAAAGCATGCAGAGAAATATCTTATGATTCCCTGCAGATATATTGCGGAAAACTTCTTGAGATTTATCAAATGTAAAATAGATTGTATTAGGAGAGAAGAGCAATGGCTGAAAAAAAATTAAACGGAACCGTCATTGTAACGTATCGTTGTAATGCACGTTGTTCTATGTGTAATCGATATAAAGCACCTTCCAAACCGGAAGAAGAATTAAGTATAGAGACCATTAAAAAACTGCCAAAGATGTATTTTACAAACATAACTGGCGGGGAACCTTTTATCCGTACGGATTTAAAGGATATTGTAAGAGAGTTGTATAAAAAAAGTGACCGAATTGTCATTTCTACAAATGGATTCTTTACAGACCGCATTGTAGAATTGTGTAAGGAATTTCCGAATATTGGCATCCGTATTTCCATTGAAGGATTGGAAAAAACAAACAATGAGATCCGCGGATTGGAAGATGGATATAACAAGGGTTATTCCACACTGAAAAAATTAGTGGAAATGGGAATGAAGGACGTTGGCTTCGGTATGACAGTTCAGGATCGAAATGCACCGGATCTTGTGCCGCTTTATCAGTTGTCCGATGAAATGGGAATGGAGTTTGCGACGGCATCTTTGCATAACAGTTTTTATTTTGTAGAGGCAAAGAATATCATCAAAGACCGTCCTATGGTAGCACAGCATTTTGAAACATTAGTAAATGAACTGCTTGCATCTAAGAGTCCGAAAAAGTGGTTTCGCGCGTATTTTAACCATGGGCTTATCAACTATATTTATGGGCAGAAGCGTCTGCTTCCTTGTGATATGAGTTTTGATACCTTTTTTATTGACCCATACGGGGATGTTATGCCTTGTAACGGAACCAAGGATAAAGAAGTTATGGGGAATCTGAATACGCAGTCATGGGATGAACTTTGGAACAGTCCGGAAGCGGAGGCAGTACGTAAAAAAGTACGTTGTTGTGATAGACAGTGTTGGATGATCGGTTCGGTATCACCAGCAATGCATAAATATATCTGGGTGCCTGCATGGTGGGTAATCCGTCACAAATTGAAATTCTGGACAAAGAAAAAATACAGCATGTACGAAAATAAAATTGTCCGTGATTACCGTGATGGTAAGGTAAGTAAAGAGCAGTTGGATGCCTGCTCTACCTGCGATATGAACTGTGTAGTTAATAATGGACTCTCAGCAGAAAGCCAGGCACAGTTAAAAGACAGAAGCGGTGAGGAAATCGTATCAGAGGATCTGAAACGTCAGGAGAGTAAAGATGCTTTTTAATTCATATGCCTTTGCAATATTTCTACCAATTGTGTTTTTCATCTATTGGCTGTTTCCAGCAAAAAAGAGATGGGTAGTTTTATTGCTCTCCAGCTGCTATTTTTATATGAGCTGGGATGTGAAATATATATTTTCGCTGTTGTTAACCGCAACAGCTACATATCTGTGTGGCATTTTGATTGAAAAGTCAGAAAAAAAGAAAAAGAAGCAGCTATACCTGATTATTCTTTTAGTAATCTGTCTGGGTTTGCTGGGATTCTTTAAGTATGCGGGATTTTTGTTTGATAGTCTGAATGCTCTATTGGGTGTTTTTGCAATTCAGCTTCATTCAGTTACGATGAAACTGCTTTTGCCGGTGGGAATATCCTTCTACACATTCCAGTGTATTGGTTATGTGGTAGATGTGTATAAAGGAAAGATTGCTGCAGAAAAGCATTGGGGATACTTTGTAACGTTTATTACCTTTTTCCCCAACTTAACCTCAGGACCTATTGAACGTACGGACAGACTGCTTCCACAGATTAAGGGTGAGCATACATTTTCTTATGAAAAAGCGTCCTACGGATTAAAGCAGATGGCTTGGGGCTTTTTTACAAAGATGGTCATTGCTGACAATCTGACCATTTTCGTGGATCGTATTTACGATGAATTATACACTTATAAGGGATTCTCGTTTATTATTGTTATGGTGTTGTTTTCCATACAGATATATTGCGATTTTTCGGGATATTCCAATATTGTACTGGGAATTGCAAAACTGTTTGACATTGATCTGATGACCAACTTTAAGAGTCCATATTTTTCAGCGTCCATAAAAGAGTTTTGGAGCAGATGGCATATTTCGTTATCTACATGGTTTCGGGATTATGTTTATATTCCTCTTGGCGGTAACAGATGTAAAAAGTGGAAACATTACTGTAATCTTTTAATTACCTTTTTGCTAAGTGGTTTGTGGCATGGTGCCAATATTACCTTTGTTATTTGGGGTGGTATACATGGCTGCCTGCAGATAATGGAAAATTTCTTTAACAAAGGGAAGAACAGCTTACATGATAAATTTACGGTTAAAAGATGGATTCAGATTTTGATTGTATTCGTTTTGTGCAGTATTGCATGGGTATTCTTCCGTGCAGAAAGTGTTCAAGATGCATGCTATCTTTTGACGCATTTATTTGATGGTATTACAAGTCCAATTGCTTATATCAGAAAGGGATACAGTGATCTGGAAATGTTAAAGCCAGAATTTGCTAAAATATGTCTATCCATATTGCTCCTTTTTATTTTCGATTTTTATAATTACAAAGGGGATGTTATTGGAGCAATCAGCCGTAAAAGTACATTGTGCAGATGGGCTGTTTACATCGGTTTTACATTGATGCTTTTACTATTTTTACCGGGTACTCCGGCAAAGGAATTTATTTATTTTCAGTTTTAGGGGAATACGGTAATGAAGAAGTTTATTAAAAAAGTCATAGTATTTGTTTTGTGTATAGGCGTGGCGGTAAGTGCTTTTTTGGTATTCTTTTTTACCAATATATCGCCCCAGTATACGGCTAATTATCAGGCTTCTATTATTGATAAGATTGCACGTTTGGAATCCTTAGAATCACCTAAGATTATTTTGGTGGGTAATTCCAATCTTGTATATGGAATCAATTCTGAACTGATACAAGAGGAAATGGGAATGCCGGTAGTCAACCTTGGGCTGCATGGCGGCCTGGGCAATATGTTCCATGAGGATATGGCAAAACTGAATATTGGAGAAGGTGATATTGTGGTGGTATGTCATACCTCTTATGCAGATAAAGATAAATTGGAGAATCCAGAACTTACATGGATGACAATAGAAAATCATACGAATCTATGGAACATAATTAACCCCAAAGATTGGGGGACACTAGCGACTGGTTTATCTTCGTATGTATTAAAATCATCATTTTTTTGGATCACAGGTCTAGAAGATCACACTGTTAATAAGCATAATCAGCGAAGTATGTTTAATGAATATGGTGATAACATCTACCCAAGAGAGGAACTTTTATATCGATTTGCAGAGGGGACTATAGATGTACCTGAGATTAACGAAAATTGTGTGGCACGATTAAATGAGTTTAACAGATATTGTCATGAAAAAGGTGCAGATTTAGTGATTGCCGCTTATCCTATTGCGGATTGCGAGTTTACACCGGATGAAACAGAATATATACAATTTCAAAATAAATTGAGCCAGGAATTAGAATGTGAAGTTATATCTGATTTTACAGATTATTTTATTTCATCCGAATTTTTTTATGATACACCTTATCATTTAAATAGCGAGGGCGCGAACATAAGAACGGAGCAACTAATTTTAGATTTAAAAGCATACTTGGAATAATGTTAAAAATAATTTTGAAATAGAAAGTTTGATGTCAAAAACTGAGGCATTTATGAATCTTATACTCTTTATTAAGAAAGTCCATAAAAAAATTAAAAATAAAAT
>CAZHGE010000017.1:0-39340 GCA_964531805.1 uncultured Lachnospiraceae bacterium | reverse complement strand
CACGGAATAGAAAAGCCCGACCGGTCAGGTCGGGACTTTGTCTACAGTCTGAAAGCCCGGAACAATTCCGGGCTCTATTTTTATTCACTATAGTAAGCAATTCCGATACTTTCCATCCCAACATTACAGGCACTTGTAAAGGATGCTTTTTGAATGATAATTTTATCAAACTTTACATGCTTGGCAATCTCTCTTTTCAGCCATTCCTGCTGCTTTACACTACATCCTACATGGGTCACAAATACAATATCCTTATTAATTCTACGCTTTTTGCGCAACATAATATGTATTCCCTGTCTCCATGCATTCTCCAAACTTCCAAACAACAGTCCGCGCAATAATGCTTTTTTCTGTATCAAACCAGCATATGGATGCAGATGCAGGACACGGCACACTTTCGCTGCAAATGCACTGGTTCTTCCATTTTGATAGAAAATATCGGCACTTGGCATAATAAAACGGGTATGTACACGATGTTTCATCTTATTTACCAATTCGCAAATTTCAGTAGGTGTTTTTCCTTCCATGGCAAGTTTTGCCGCATACAAAACAACCAATCCCTGTCCGCAGGAAATCTGACCCGAATCAATAACATGTACGTGGTCAAAACCTTCTGCTGCCGCTACTGCAACACTATGACTTCTTCCGCACTTGCTGGATAACGAAATATGAATAACATGTTCAGCCTGAGTCAATGCCTCTGCAAAAAATTCTTCAATTTCTTCTACTGTTACACTATCACCTTTAGCCGTACTGTTTTCTAAAGACACATATTGTGCCAAACTGTCCGAATCAATTTCTCTGGTATCTGCAAAACGTCCATATGGTGTTTTGATGTAAAGATACATCAATTTAATATCATATTTTTCCAAAAGTTCAGAAGGAATATCACAAGTACAATCCGTTGTAATATAAATCTTCTTACGTTTACGCATCGACAATTTCTGCATCTGTCCCATGTTTTCCGCATGCAGTTTTGCATCTTCCTGATACTCAATAATATCTGCTGGAAGAAAAGCAAAAATCTCAGATTCTAACAATCTGCCCTGAATTGGCTTTTCCACATAACCATCAAATCCCTCATCCATATACATCTGTCTTGCACCGGACTGAGCATTTCCTGTCAATACAATTACCGCACTGTCTCTACACAAACCATTTTCCTGGGCATTCAGTTCACGCAGAGTCTCTAGACCATCCATGTCCGGCATCATATAATCCAACAAGATGACATGATAAAATTTCTTCTTTGCCATCTCTAAACATTCCGCTCCACTTTCCGCCATATCGACCTGCATTTTGGTTGCTTCCAGTAATTTGGCCGCTACTACACGGTTCATCTTATTATCATCTACAATCAACACTCTTGCTTCCGGGGCCTCAAAGAGCGGCCTATATACAGCTCCTTCTTCCATTCCTTTATATGCAAAGTTAATTTCTCCAACCGGTTCTGTGTTCATGATTTTTTGCCGGATCAAAACAGTAAATATAGTACCCTTTGTATATATACTATCTACCTGAATTTCGCCGCCCATCATATCTACCAACTGTTTGGTAATCGCAAGTCCTAATCCACTTCCCAATATACGTTTGTTTTTATTTTCGTCAAAACGATTAAAGGAATCATAAATATCCGCCAGATTTTCTTTTCGGATTCCGATACCGGTATCTGCTACTTTTATAGATAATAAAACTTCATCCGCACTATATTCTTCGCCTTCCACTGTTACTGTAACAGAACCTTCCTCCGTATACTTAACAGCATTATCCATAATATTAATAAGAACCTGTTTTAAACGTTTTTCGTCTCCCATAAGTTCAGACGGCAGGTTCTTATCAATATTCATAATAAGATCCAGATTTTTCTTGTCCGCCTGTACCTTAATCAGATCTACTAAATCAGCAAAAAGGTCTCTTGTATGATATCTACCAGGATTAATGTGCATTTTATCCATGGACATCTGTGATAAATCCAAAATATCATTTACCTGATTTAACAACAGATTACCCGCCATCTGAATATCTTTTGAATATTCCTGGATTTCTTTTGCCGGAGCGCTTCTCATGATCATTTCATTTAATCCCAATATCGCATTGATTGGCGTACGAATTTCATGACTCATATTTGCAAAAAAGGTATTCTGGGAGTCCCGGCTTTTTTCCAGTTCTTCCTTCTGTTCTATATTCAGCCGGTGTTCTTCCTCATACACTCTCATATGTGCTTTTAATATACCACCGCCTACCATACCAACTGCAAATACCGAAAAGAATGCATCGAAATAAGAAGTCGCTTTGGTTGGCATTGGGACTATAAGTTCCGGATAGGTATATGCAACCCAGAAAGTAACGCCATAGGAAATCACTGTTAATCCAAAAAACAACAGCAATTTTTTCCCTGAAAACATGATAAATATGTATAAAATTCCAAGCGAAAGCCACACCGATGCACCACTGTCAATGGCAGCACTTAATATAAACATAAACGGCATAACCAGTACAATGATTACGATTCCAAGCAACGTAGACGCGGCATTATATTTACGGTATTTAAATGTTACCACAAATGCTGCCACCATGGATAAAAGCAATAATACCAGCATCAATACCATATTGGCTTTTATATCCATAACCAGAATGATTTCCGTAATTGCAATTAAAACCGCAATGCCTCCAACCAAAATAATAGTACGAAGCATTCTCTCCTGCAATTCGCAATCCTTTCCGGTTACTTTTTGTATCAGTTTTTCCAACATATAGTCTTATTCTCCTTATTTGGGCAAGCCGTTTTTCCAGCGTATCATACTTTCTACTGCAGATACGTAATCGTAGGATTCCACTTTTCTTCGGATTGGCACAAGTACTTCTTTTAACGCCTGTCCCTTATACTGGTATTTTTCCAATTCAGTAATCAACTCTAACAACCGCTCACCATCCAACGAATATGTGATATCTTCCATCTGCTCAATCATACGGTCCAGTGTTTCACTGGAGATTACAGGCATAGAATAAATCTCTACCATTGTTGGTGCTTCTTCTGTTGCTTCTCCTTGATTTGGACAGATTAATTCGTTCTTCTTTAACTTTTCAAACAATCTGCGGTATGCAGCCATTAAGTCACTATGATTTTGCAAAATAAAATCAATTCTGCCCTCTTTGCCCGCATATTCAAGGAGACGAGCCTGTTCAGAAAGTTGCGTTGCACCAATACTTCTCATAGCGCTCTTCATACCATGAACAGCAATGGTATAATTCTTCCAATCCCTCTTCTCAAATAACTGATCTGCCAAATCACCTGACTGATTCCAGTCCTCGCAATAACCACGCAGGATCGTAATATACTGCTCTCTGCCGTTGCAATAGAGGATACCTTTTTCCACATCCAAATCTTCAATAATCAATTCGTTTTCTTCTACTTCAACTTTTTCCTCTTCCCACTCATCTACAGGAACAATCTTATCTTTGGGCAGATTACGTTTTAATACACGTTCCAATACGGACCGTTCGATTGGCTTTTCCAGAAAATCATTAAATCCTTCTGCAAGAAGCATTTCTCTGGTACCGGCTACTGCATTTGCTGTAAGAGCGACAATCGGTACTTTCTGATAATAGGTACCAATCATATGGCGGATATTTTTCAGTGTCTCAACACCATCCATTTCCGGCATCATATGATCCATGAATACAAAATCATAATCCACTGTTACAATTTTATCCAGCGCCTCTTTACCACTGGATGCCGTCGTAACCCGAATACGATAATGAGATAACAGTTCTTCCACTACTCTTAGATTCATCCGGTTATCATCAACAACTAACACATGCGCATCCTTTGTCACGAACTTCTGCACGCTGATATTCTGCTGACTATCTTTTTTGTTAATTACACCATTTAATACTGCTACAATGGTCAAAATATAGAATGGCTTATAAATCTTTAGAATATTCCGATTGGAAATAAAGCGTTCCTCTGAACGCTCTAACACAACCACTACATTCGTTTCTTCTGCCAATCCATCAAAATAAGAAGTACTTTGCTTATACTCTGACATACTAACAAAAATATGCGAAAATTTATCCTGCTCATAACGTCTCTGCAATTCCGCCAAATTACGGCATACATGGCATTTTCCTTTAAGCTGCTCCACCATGTGCATAATCATTGCTGTATAATCATCACGAATTTCCGGAAGTTTAAACTGTTCCATATCAATATAAGTAGCTACATTGATATTACCTCTATGATTTAATGCTGCGATCGGTTTTTCATCCAAAACTTTCTGTGGAACGACTACTTTAACCACCGTTCCCTTCTTTGGCTTACTCTTAACAGTAATGGCTCCCCCCATCTTTTCTACCAGCGCGTGACAAATAGCAAGACCAAGACCTAAGCCGCCTTCATGACGTGTTCTGCTGGCATCTACCTGAGTAAAACTGGTAAATAATTTTTCCAAACTAACTGCATCCATACCAATACCAGTATCCTTTACGGATACAACCAGATTGATACCATAGCTTTCTTTACGGCAGCCGATTCCCAAACATACGCCACCGCTTTCCGTAAACTTGATGGCATTATCCACCAGATTCATGATAATACGGCGAAGTTTCTTTTCATCCCCTAATAATACAGAAGGAATATTCGCATCACAGTCCACAATCAATTCAATCTGTTTTTCATTCTTGCGGGCCATGGTCATATTGATTACATCATTGATGGTAGAAGTAATATTATAAGCTTCTTCTTCCAGTTCAATATTCCCACTCTGTAGTTCTGAATAATCGAGAATATCACTTACTACCCCCATCAAATTACGTCCGGCAATCTGCACAGCCTGCACATTTTCTTTTATTTTAGCAGGCAGTTCTTCCCGAAGCATCAGATCACTCATACCACAAATTGTATTGATTGGTGTACGAATTTCATGACTTACATTTGCAACGAAATCATCCTTACTATTCTGAACAACCTTTAACTCTTCGATTACCTTTAAGAGACTCTTATTGCTTTCATCCGTCTTTTTTACCCAGGTATATACTACAAATTGGAGTAAAAAAACATTCATTAACTGTGACATAGCAATTGCCATATCCGTAATCGTATGTGTTATAAATGTATGTCCCATGAAAATGATAAAAATAGAAAGCATCGTCAGGAAAATAATATCTGCCACACCCATTAAACTAAGCAATACGACAAATAACATAAAAGTCGGAATCGTATCTGGAAATTCTTTAGCATGCATGGCATATAAAATTACACTGACCTGCATTAATATCGCAGTCAGCTTCATTCGATACTTATAGTTTTTATACTGTCCCATATAAAGCGCCCACGCAGCCATAAGACAGACAATAAAAACAATGTCATTCCATCTTGCCCATTGCTGCTTTTGGGATATGAGTACCAGAGTAACACTATAAAGTGTATAAATCCCCAGCAAAAAACGTTCTGTTAATCTCGAATTAAGACTATTAATGATTTTTTCCACGTTTTTCCTCCCATAAATCTTTTTTTCAAAAATATCCCTTCTACCAAGGACACTTTTCTTTTCACTCCATCTTCTATGAAATGAAAAGAAAAGCGCATACTTCCCCAGAGCCCAGGGAAGTATGTGCTCCTTAGCTTTTCCTAATTAATATTTTCCAAATCCATCTCCTAAAGAAATGATCTGTTCGTTATCTGCTTGCGCATAACGACGGCTTGTGTTGGAAGTACTTTCCATATACATACCATTATCATCACCTAATTTATATACAGAAATGAGATCTCTCATACGGCTTGCCTGATTGGATAATTCCACGCTGGCCGCTGCACATTCTTCACTAGTTGCAGAGTTGGTCTGTACAACCTGGGAAACCTGTTCAATTGCTTTATCAATCTGTGCAATTGCAGTTGCCTGATAATTAGAAGCTTCTGCAATTTCTGTTACAATTACTTCACTGTCTTTTACATCTGATGTAATCTGTTCTAACGCTTTAGCGGTTTCATCTGCAATTTTTGATCCTGCTTCTACTTTTCTGATAGAATCTTCGATCATCTCTGCTGTTTCTGCTGCTGCCGCCGCACTCTTAGCTGCCAGGTTACGAACTTCTTCAGCAACAACTGCAAAGCCTTTTCCAGCATCTCCCGCTCTTGCTGCTTCTACCGCTGCGTTTAATGCAAGAATATTAGTCTGAAATGCGATATCATCAATTACTTTAATAATCTTGGAAATATTTTCAGATGAATCATTGATTTCTTTCATCGCAACAACCATCTGCTGCATTTCTTCATTTCCTTTTTTCACTTCTGCAATGGTTTTAGACATCATATCCGCTGCCGCATTTGCCTGAGAAGCATTCTGTTTTGTTTTTTCAGCCACATCATCAATGGATGCTGTAATTTCTTCAATGGCACTTGCCTGTTCAGTAGATCCCTGCGCCAATGCTTCAGAAGCACTTGCCACCTGTGAAGAACTTGTTGTTACCTGATAAGCAGCTTCTCTGATATTACTTAAAGTCTTACGGTTTTTGGTAACCATCTGCTTTAATGCATGACCCATAACGTCCACATCACTTCTTGGAACTACGTCGACTGTCATGTTACCTTCTGCTACCTGTTTTGCTATTTCTGTCTGCTCTGCAATTCCCTGTACGAGCTGTCCGACATCATCAATTAATTCACCAAACTCATCATTGTTTCTTTTTTCTACTGTAACATCAATCTGGCCCTTAGCCATAGCACCGGCTGCTGCCTGCAAATCTTTCAAACTTAACTTTATCGTTCTAGTCATGGTAATTGAAATTCCGCTAATCACAATTACCATACCCACAAAAATAATACTGGTAAATGTTGCGTAACTACTTAAATAATCTGCCTGTTCTGCCGCCGGCATTTGTACAATAGTAGCTGCTGTTGTATAACTTGCATATAAAAGCGCAACCACCAAGACTCCTATTATGATAAAACCTATTGTTAATTTTGTTGTAATCTTCAAATTCTTGCCCATATCTTTATTCTCCTTCTTCCGCTTTTTCTTCTGCATGTTCTTCCATTGCCTGTTCCATTAAAGAAATATCTTCGTCCTTGAGGATTCTGTCAGGATCAACCAATAATTTTACACTGTCACCGACCTTACCAATCGCGTAAACATATTTGTTCTGAACTTTTTCATCTCCACCGATGACAATGGAAGGCGGTGGAAGGATATCTTCTTCTTTGATTTCTACTACTTCTGCAATTTTTTCTACAATCAGACCCACCACAATATCATTTACATTCACAATGATGATACAGGTTCTGTCCGTGTATTCTAACTGTTCCTGTTTAAAACGAACTCTTACGTCGATTACCGGAATAATCTTACCGCGCAGATTGATTAAACCTTTAATATAATCATCACTTTCTGGTATCTCTGTAATCTCCTGATATACAATGATCTCATTAACATATTCAATTTTCAGACCAAAGTACTCATTCCCTGATTTAAACGTTACATATTTGTTACGCTGTTTTTCATTTACGTCCATATGTACCTTTGTCCTTTCTGTTTATTTAGTTAAGGCTGCCACATCTAAGATCAAAGCAATACTGCCATTTCCTAACTGTGTACACCCTGATAAACCTTTTACTTTCTTGATGTAATCCGGAATTGGTTTGACTACGATTTCCTGCTTACCGATTAAACTATCTACAACCAGACAAACCATCTGGCCTTCTACCTGCACTAAAACAAACATACTGTTTTCAATGTCTGCTTTATAATCGGACAATTTATACCATTCTCCAACCCGAAGTACCGGATAACATTCGCCTCTGACCATAACCAGTTCCTGTCCGTCCGGTTTCATCACAAGCATTTCTTCTTTCGCCTGCATAAATTCCTTGACGATATTCGTCTCCACAACAAATGCAGATTTACCAACTTTCATTACGATACCATCGATAATCGCAAGCGTCAGAGGTATCTTCATAATCATCTGGCTTCCCTGTCCTAAAGTACTTTCAATCTCAAGACTTCCGCCAATTGCCTGAAGATTCGATACCACTACGTCCATTCCTACTCCTCGTCCGGAATACTCTGTTACCGCTTCTTTTGTAGAGAAGCCCGGAAGTGTAATAAACTGGAATACCTCTTTATCCGTGTAATCTTTATCTAATTTGTAAGGATCTAATAATTCCTGTTTTCTGGCTTTTGCTAAAATCTTGGCTCTATCCAAGCCCTTACCATTATCCTGAACGGTAATCCAAATCTTACCGGATTCGTTCTTAGCAGATAATGTAATCTTACCCTTTTCCTTCTTACCTGCCGCTGCTCGTTCTTCCGGCATCTCAATACCATGGTCAACGGAATTACGAACCAAATGCATCAGCGGATCTGAAATATGCTCACTGACATTCTTATCTACTTCCGTCTGATCCCCGATCATTTCAAACTCAATTTCTTTACCCAGTTTTCGGGATACATCAAATACAATACGGTTCATCTTTTGGAAGGTATTGGTAAGAGGTACCATACGCATACTCATGATTGTATTCTGAAGATCAGAAGAAATCTTCTTCATCTGTCTGGCGGCTTTATTAAAGTTATCTAACTTAAGCCCCGGAACCTGTAAATCCGGATTCTGCAATACAACGGATTCTGAAATAACCAACTCCCCAATCAAATCCATTAACATATCCATTTTACGGATGTCCACACTCATAAATGCAGCTTTATCGTGTTTCTTCGGCTTGTCCTTCGCTAACTTTTTACCAGTACCTGGACCCTTGGATTCAATAACGAAATCACCAGGTGCCATTGGTTTTTTCTCAGGTTCTTTTGCCGCATCTGTCGCAGGTGCAATGTACATTTGTCCACTTTCTGCACCTGCCTGGATTTCTTCCACACTGGATTCTATATCAATACGGATTTCAGAACCCACACTATCAAATCCCTGCTGGAATTCTTTGGCTGTACATTCATAAATGTCAACCTTCTGAATATCATAGCCTTCTTTGATAATGCCGCGAATGTCATCCACTGTACACTGAGCCTGCAGAAGCATCTTAAATCCATTTTCTAATATCTCGTCTGCTGCTTTTTCATCAGAAATAATATCTTCTGGATAATGCAGCAAATCCTCTGCAATTTCTTTTAATGCGTATACTGCCTTGTAAGCATGTACATTTGCCAGTGGAAGATCCTTTTGGAAAGTAAGGTAAATCTTATAAAAACGACTGGCACTGGTTGCCATTGGTGCAATGTAAAACTGCTGTTGTTCCACGTGCACGTTTTCTTTAATTTCCTTTTTCTCTTCCCCTTTTCCACTTTTAATCTTATTTAAAAATGTATCCAGGGCATCCACATAATCTGCTGCACTGCCGTCCGCCGGCTGTCCATTTTCAATCTTGATCATCTCACTGCTGATAAAATCAACTACCTGCAGCACATGCTCAACCAACTCCATATGTGGAACATTGTCTGGCTTGGATTCTCTCAGATAATAGAAAACATCTTCCAGCTTGTGAGCAATCCTTGTCACCTCATCATACATCATGACACCGGAGGAACCTTTTATGGTATGCATTGCACGGAAGATTTCATTGATACTATCTTCATCGAAACACTCTTCATCCTTATATTCCAGTACAATTTCCTGAAGCCGTTCCAGCAGCTGCCCATTTTCATACAGGTATATCTCCAACATACCCTGTGTGCTAAAATCTTCTGCCATGGGAAACTCCTTTCTTTTTGTATATTTAAATCAATCCGAATTTTACTAAAACCTGTTCAAATCTATCCTGATCAATTGGTTTGCCTGAGTAAACAGTACATCCTAAATCAAATGCCATCTTTACATTCTTCTCATCATTTAATGCTGTTGTCATAATGACTTTGGCTTCTTTTTCCTTTGGAATGTTACGCTCTTTTTCTAAATTACGGATACCCATAAGCGCCTGATAGCCATCCATAACTGGCATCATGATATCCAGACAAACCAAATCGTATGGGTCATCATCCTCAAGTGCCATCATAAAAGCGTCTACCGCTTCCATTCCATCCACGGTCACATCACATTCACCATACTTGGATAAAAATCCTGTCATGAATTTACGTGTTACAAAATCGTCTTCTGCTAATAAAATCTTCATATATCTATCCCTTTCTGCCCTTACATTTTACTAAGTATCGAATACGTTCTCTTAGCAATATCCGGCAATTTTTCTTGAAATTCTACTGCCCTAATGTCATATGCCACTTTTGGCATACCATATACTACACAAGTGGATTCATCCTGCCCTATGGTCCTTGCTCCTGCATTTCTCATAGCAAGAAGTCCTTTTGCTCCATCGCCGCCCATTCCGGTTAAAATAATACCTATTGCATTCTTCCCCGCTGCTTTGGCAACTGACTGGAATAACACATCCACGGATGGACAATGTCCATTTACCTTCGGTGCCTTACGAATGACCACCTGATAACTTCCATTAATCTTTACAAGCTGCATATGGGCATCACCGCCCGGTGCAATCAACACCTGTCCCGGTTGTACAATATCACCGGTTTTAGCTTCCTTTACCCGAACCTTACATTGCTCATTTAAACGGTTAGCGTACATTTCTGTAAATCCCGGCGGCATATGCTGTACCACGACCACACCAGGAATATCACTTCGAAACTCTTTGATTACCGTTTCAATTGCTTCTGTTCCACCGGTCGAAGCTCCTATGGCAATTACCTTATCTGCCAGATTACCTGAAAGAGGCTGATTTGGCATTTCTAATGGTGCTTTTTTCCAACTGCCCAACTTGGCAATAGAAGCAATCTTTATTTTTACAGCCAGATCATTTTTCATAAAAGCATCCAGCTGTTCACGGGTTGCATTCATAGGTTTTGCTACAAAATCCACCGCGCCTGCATTCATCGCATCAAATACCTTGCCACTAAGCGAACTAATCACAACCACCGGAAGAGGATATTGCGGCATTAATTTCTTTAAAAAATCAATTCCGTTCATCCTTGGAAGTTCGATGTCCAATGTCATAACATCCGGCTTGTATTCTATAATGGCATCCCTTGCTTCAAAGGGATCGTTTGCAGTTGCTATTACTTCAATGCCCGGATCTGCATTTAAATTTTTCACCAAAAGATCTCGAAACATGAGAGAATCTTCTACAACTAGCACTCGAATTTTACGCATATCATTCTCCCCCTTCTATTTTCGGAATATGGATGGCTGGATTAATTGAAACGGCACTTCAGTGCGGTCAATCGTTTCTGTTCTTCCGATAAATAAATATCCGCCCGGCTCCATCGCATCATATACCTTTTTAATCAATTCCTGTTTCGTCTCCTTATCAAAATAGATCATCACATTACGCAAAAATACAATGTGCATCCTTCTTTTAAAAGGAAACGGATCCATCAGATTAAACTGACGGAATAAGACCTCGTCCTTGATCTCTTTTGTAATCTCAAACTGTGTTCCACTATTTACACTCTTCAAAAAACGACGCTTCCACGACTCAGGCAGGGTATCAATCTGTTCCTTTTCATAAATGCCTGCCTGTGCATGCTGCAACACTTCTGTGGAAATATCCGTTGCCAACACCTTTGTATCCCACATATTATGCTCTAATCCAAAATAATCTTTTAAAAGCATGGCAAGCATATATGGTTCCTGTCCGGTAGAAGCAGCTCCACACCAGATACAAAGATCCTTTTTTACTTCCTCCTTTTGTCTTAAATAAGGAAGCACAACCTGCCGCAGATAATCAAAATGTTCAAACTCTCTCATAAAGAAAGTATGATTGGTGGTTAGGATGTTAACCAGTTCTCTTTCCCATTTGCCAGTAATATCTGACTCCACCGTGTTCATATATTCACTATAATTATAAAAACCATTGGCATGGATATAATTATCTAATCGCCCCTGCACGATTTCTTTTTTACGGATCATATCAATTCCGTAACGATCTTTGATAAAGCGGCATATCCTTATAAACTCTTCTTGTGTCATCTCTAAACCACCTTATCTGTTAATGAAGCTGACGAACAATTTTTTTCAATATCCAAAAAATTTCCGGATTAAATTTATTTTCACTGTCTTCTTCCATAATTTCCAATGCTTCTGCCTGAGTAAATGCATCACGATAAGTTCTCTTTTCAGTCAAAGCACAATATTCACTTACCACCGATACAATCTGTGCAGACAATGGAATTGCCTCTCCCTTTTTTCCTTCCGGGTATCCGCTTCCATCCCAATTTTCATGATGGTAATTGGCAATTTCCACTGCCATACGGATAAATCCATTGTCATTTCCAATAGCACCCACATCACGTAATATTCTTGCACCAATCACTGTATGGGTACGCATAACGGACATTTCCTCTACATTA
Source organism: uncultured Lachnospiraceae bacterium (assembly GCA_964531805.1). Classification (GTDB taxonomy): domain Bacteria; phylum Bacillota; class Clostridia; order Lachnospirales; family Lachnospiraceae; genus RGIG8767. The sequence goes on along the minus strand of CAZHGE010000017.1, from coordinate 26,978 downwards.
AGTCTTTCCTGTTTTTGCAAAATATCCGTTGAAATCGACATATTCCCCAAATCACAAAGGGGAGCTGCTAATTCAATTGTATCTATGTAATTATCGGAAATTAAATGTCCAAATACCGTAGATAACTGCATTGCTTCTGCCAGTTTGCGACAGTTATAACTTAACCTCTCCATGTGAGTCTCATCATAACTCGCATTTTCTCTTGCCACACGAATCAATGCATACAATACGCTGCGCCGTTCCACTTCCATCTGACGAAGCTGTTCGCTGACCGCAGACTGTAACTGACGGTTTAATTCTGCCATTTCCTGATTGGCTTCATACAATTTAAGATGCATACCAACTCTGGCCTTTACAACTTCCGGAATAAAAGGCTTTGTCACATAGTCTTCTCCACCAAGTGCAAATCCTTTTACAATATCGGATGGCTCATCAAATGCTGAAATGAATATAATCGGAATCTCTCTCGTAGCCGAATCTGCCTTTAATTTGTTACATACCTCGTATCCATCCATTTCCGGCATAGCTATATCTAAAATTACAAGCTGTGGTTTGATATGCTGCACCATCTTAAGTGCCTGGGTTCCATTTTCCGTTAAAACCGGCTGATAACCCATGTCCGTTATAATATCTCTTAAAACAAATCGGTTGGCTTCCACATCATCTACAATCAGAATACGCGGAATCTCTCTTGCCTTACCCTCTGCCATGTAGCCCTCCATGATTGTCCAAGTACTTCCTTACACCAGTATTTCCAGTAACTTCAAAATACTCTTATCCAATCAACTCCTGTAATATTTCGAAAGCGGCTGTGGATTTGTCATAATCCCCTTTCTGTACTGCCATCTTCATTCGCAGTGCAGCACTCTTAACTTCTCTGGGGGCTTCTTCCACCAACTGCTTCACCGTTTCTGCAAACATCTCAGCCTTCTCCCAGTTTTCCATTTCCACACTGAGTATCAGCTTTGACATTTTCTTTTCAATTTCTGCTTTATTTTCCGGTTCCCCATACTTCCAAACTTTTTCGCTTACACGACTTTCTGTCAGACTGCTCAATTTTTGCAAAATCAGATCCCGGTCCGTCTTTTGCTCCTGAACAGGCACAGATGCCTCTTCTTTTACGCCATCTGCTTTACATTCCCTTACACACGATTCACAATCCGTTGGCAGTTCCACCCAGATATGGAAAGAAAACATAGAACCTTTCCCCTCGTTACTTTCCACATGGATGCTGCCGCCCATGGTCTCTACTAATTGTTTACAAATATTAAGTCCCAAACCAGTACCACCATATTTTCTGGAAATACTTGCATCTACCTGGGAGAAACTCTTAAACAATTTGTCCTGATTGGCTTTCGCAATTCCAATCCCCGTATCAATAACCATAAAAAACAATTCTACCCGGTTGCCTGCCTGTGCTGTCTTTAATACTTCTACATGAATCCCACCTACGGATGTGAATTTATAGGCATTGGATATCAGGTTATTTAGCACCTGCACAATTCGAAGTTCATCACCTATAATACACTGCGGCACTTCCGGCGAAACCGTTATCGAAAAGTCAAGCCCTTTTTCTATGATTCGATTGCTGTGATTCCCCTTCACATAATCGATCATATTACGAAAATGAAACTTTCTTGATTCTAAAGTAAATTTACCCGCTTCTAATTTGGAAAAGTCCAAAATATTATTGATCAGCGCATGCATGTCGCGGCATCCACGCTCAATCATTTGTAATTTTTTTAATTTATCATGGTCTGTTTCTATGCCAAGTAATTCCTGTGTATTCCCTAAAATTCCATTAACAGGAGTCCGAAGTTCGTGGGTTACATTTGCCACGAATTCTGACTTGACCTTTTGAGCATCCTCTACTTCCTTGCCTGCATAACTGACTTGTTTTTCCAAAAGTTGTTGGGTGGATGCATCATATCCAGTTAATATGTATAAACGCCTGTTATCTTCATTATCCTCCCATGCCTTAAGTGGATTCTCATAAGCAAGCAGCCTTGTCTCTACCGGAAAACATGTTCTGTTTTCACGATACGCCATCATGTTATGAATAACACCATCCGCTTTTACATGAAATAACAATGTATTATTCTGCATTTCAAACTCAGCCGGAAAAATTGTATCAATCCGTTGTCCTGGGACATGACCATTGTACTCCAGCTTCTCTTCTGCCGCTTTATTGGCATACAATATGTTACCATTCTCCTCAAAGATTAAGAGAATTCCTAATATATTATCTACTGAAAACTGAAACAAGCCATTCTGTTCCACAATTTTCCCTCCAAAATACCATATAGGTAAATTATAGTATAGATGTACCAATTATTCCAGCAATTTTTTCAAAAATACTGTCGAATTCACGATTATTTTTATCAATTTGCACATAGAATTTACAAATTGCTTGATTTTAAGCATATTTTCGTTATTGTATATACATTTCAAATAAATTAACTTTCATTCTCTTTTGAGAGCTTCTTTTATTGATACTCTTCTGACAAAAGAAAAACGCCGGTGCAAAAGCACCGGCGGCCTATTTAATATTCCTTCTTTTCCATCCATTTTACACAAACAGCAAACGATATCCCCGTGATTATCACACAGATTACCACTATAAAAAGCAGCAATTCCACCACGCCAAACTGATAAATCCCATTTAACAGCGTCAAGATGTGTTCATCTCCACTTTCCAGTAACGTCCCTGAACCACCCAGGAATGCACCAATCGCAATTGCCATAATGATTAGGATAATTCTGCCTTTTTCTGTTCCATAACGCATATTAACCGGAAGAACAATCGCAGAATATACAAGTATAATACTCTGTGCCGTAAAAGCACAAATTAAAATTTCTGCCATATCTATATTTCCACTTTTAAACACCTGAATCAAACCAGTAAGTCCTGTTGATACAAGATTTATAAGAACAGAACCGCCTATGACCAGCAGATACTTCTCCGCTACATAATCTTTTACAGAAACAGGAAGTGCAATAATATAGGGCATGCCATTATCAAACGTATCATATGCAATTGTGGAAATCAAAAGCGACGGTAGCAAAAACACCGTATACAAAATACCAAACATCGGATTATCTGTCGCTCCAATAATTAATAATACAATTGCCAAAAACATAAATAAGGTTGCTCTCTGTTGTCTTACAATCAAACGCAAATCCTTTATAATTAACGCTTTCATTCTATTTCCCCTCTATCCTTTCATTATACTCAAATTGCCATTTCTGCTTTTTCCGCTATTTATTTTCCAGAACTTTACCTGAAACCATTAGCACAATCACTTCATCAATACTTCCTTTTTCTACTGCTATCTGCGGATAATTATCCTGATAATATTCTTTTTGATTTGTCAAAATCCGATAGCCAAAAGGTTCTTCCTTTACTTTCAAAAGATAAGATTTATCCAATGCTTTCATCTGTTCTTCTGTCACTTTTAATACACCATATTCACTCAAAAGTACATCTGTATCTTCATGAAGGACAATCTTTCCGTCATCAATCATATAAATATCATCACATAAGCCTTCCAAATCTGTGGAAATATGGGAACTGATTAAAATTGTCCGTTCTTCCTCTTCCAAGTACTCACGTAGAAGCTGCAGAATTTCATCTCTAGCCACTACATCAAGACCGGATGTTGGCTCATCTAAAATTAAAAGTTTTGTTTTATGTGATAATGCAGTTAATACCTTTAACTTTGCTTTCATTCCAGTAGAAAAATCTTTAATTGGCTTTTTTAATGGAAGGGAGTATTTTTCACACATCTGTAAAAAAGCCTCCTTATCAAATGTAGGATACAGTCCGTCTAACACTGCCACTACATCCATTACATGCAAAAATCCACTCATGAAAGAATCAGACAATACAACTCCAACCACGGAGCGTATGTCCTTATCTAGAAATTTCACATTCTTTCCTTCCCAGTAAATCTGACCACCATCTGCATTCACAATCCCTAAGAGTGTTTTAAACAATGTGGTCTTGCCTGCACCATTTTTAGCGATTAGACCAGTCACACTTCCTTTTTTCAGTGTGATGGAACAATCCATATTAAAATCTCCATAGTTCTTTTTTACATTTTCGCAGACAAGTAAATAATCCCCCGTCGTCATATCATATTCCCTCATATTCTCCTCCTAACAAATCAAATTGTTTTCTTCTGCCTACTCATCCCCTAGCAGGATTCTGCATAGCTGCACAATCTCTTCTAAGCTCATACCACAGCTTTTGGCTTTGCGGATTGCATTTTCAAAATCATGCTCCACTTCTTTTCGCTGTTCTTCCAACATCAGGTTCTGATTCACTCCCGATACAAAGCTGCCTTTTCCATGAACCGTTACCACAAAGCCTTCCTGTTCTAAAGCATCATAGGCTTTCTTCACAGTCAACGCGCTGATCCTTAGGTCCTTTGAAAGCGTCCTTACAGATGGGAGCGGTGCTCCCTGTTGCAAATTCCCCTTTACGATATCCGCCTTAACCTGCTCTACAATCTGCTCATAGATCGGTTGCATGGAAGAATTGTTAATTATGATGTTCATACTTACCTCGTTTCTTGTACAAGTAAATCTAAGTCTGCGTTCACGCCCTGAAACAAATCCGCAGACCATATCTGTTTCTATAAACACTATATAACAGTTTATAACTGTTGTCAACTGTTTTATACTGTTTATTTTTAAAAATACAAAAAAGAGAACCTGCTTTATTTTTCTTGCAGGTTCTCTTCTATATTATATCTATTCTTTATTCACTATCTCTACCGTCACATTCGTGCCACCAGATACCTGAATATCATATTGGTCACCAATACGTGTTACTTTGGCTTTGATTACTTCTTCGTTCTCCGTATTGTATACAGAGGTTTCCGCGCTCTGTCCATCTTCCAATGCATATACCTTCAGGCAGGTGCCATCCGCATAATCATAAACTGCATTGTCGTCACGGCCGCCCAATGCAATCATGCTTCCTGCTTTTACATATAACGGAATACTTAAATATCCATGCTTCTCACGATACCATCTACCGCCTGCTTTTTCTTCTCCTGTCAAAAGAGAAGTCCACCGGCCTTCCGGCAGATAATATTCCGCCATGCTGTCTTCGTTAAAAATTGGCGCCACAAGCAAAGAATCTCCCAGCATATACTGGTTAGCTAGATAAGCACAGTTTTTATCTTCTGTAAATTCGAGCGCCATACTCCGCATCATGGGAATACCGGTGCGAGATGTTTCAATGGCATTTCTATATAAATATGGCATGAGCCTTGCCTTTAATTTCGTAAAATAGCGTACTACTTCTACCGCCTCTTCATCGTATAACCACGGTACACGGTAAGAAGTAGAACCATGTAATCTGGAATGTGAAGACAACAGACCAAAAGCACACCAACGTTTATAAACATCCGGAGTGGAAGTACATTCAAATCCACCAATATCATGGCTCCAGTAACCAAAACCAGAACTGGTTAAGGACAAACCGCCGCGTAGACTCTGTTCCATGGATTCATAATCCGACCAGCAGTCACCGCCCCAGTGTACTGGAAATTTCTGTCCTCCCACCGTTGCCGAACGAGCAAACAGAATGGCCTCTTTTTCACCCTTTTTCTTTTTTAACACTTCATAAACGGTTTTATTATAAAGATATGTATAATAATTGTGCATTTTCTGCGGATCAGAATCATCGTAATACATAACATCGGTTGGAATGCGCTCACCAAAATCCGTTTTAAAGCAATCCACACCCATATCTAAAAGTGCTTCCAGTTTACCTGCGTACCACTCACAAGCCTTGGGATTCGTAAAGTCCACAATGGCAAGTCCCGGCTGCCACAAATCCCACTGCCATACATCACCGTTTGGACGTTTTATAAAATAGCCGCCTTCTACACCTTCTTTAAATATAGAAGATTCCTGTCCCACATAACTGTTGATCCAAACACAAATCTTTAATCCCTTTTCCTTTAAACGCTTGATCATCCCAACCGGATCCGGAAACACGCGGGAATCCCATGTAAAATCGCACCATGAAAAATCCTTCATCCAGAAACAGTCAAAATGAAATACAGAAAGAGGAATTCCTCTCTCTAACATTCCATCCACAAAACTATTTACCGTTTCTTCATCATAATTGGTAGTAAAAGAAGTAGAAAGCCACAAACCAAAGGTCCAAGGTGCTGGAAGGGATGGTTTTCCTGTAATATCCGTATAACGCACCAGTACATCCTTCATAGTCGGTCCATTAATGATATAATAATCTAGATTTTCACCGGGCACAGAAAATTCTACCTTTGCCACATTCTCCGTTGCCACTTCAAAAGAAACCTTTTCAGGATGGTTTACAAATACGCCATACCCTTTATTCGAAACATAAAATGGAATATTTTTGTAAGCCTGCTGCGTGGAAGTGCCTCCGTCTTCGTTCCAAATATCAATACTCTGTCCATTCTTTACAAAAGCAGAAAAACGCTCTCCCAATCCATAAATCAGTTCCCCAACAGACAGGGATAACTGCTCTCTCATATAAGCATTTTCCTGGCCTTTGTCATAAGCAAGCCCTCTCCAGTCCGTCTTCATATAGGCAAGGTCTTTCTTACCACTGGAAGTAATCTTTTCACTTCCTCTGTAAAAAGCAAATACACCGCTTTCCTTTTCTATCTCCATGCGGAGACTTCCACTATATATAATCAACCGTGTTTCATTCTCTTCTGCTTTGAGACTGCCGCCTTTAGATTCTGTTAATTCAAATTCCGGTGTGCGCTTTTTTAGCCCCATATGATGGAATGTCTGTATCCGCAGCACTTCCGGATACGGTGCTGTAATCTGAATCGTCAAGTTAATTCCACCCAATGTATCGCCCCGCTGCACAATCTTTTCTGTAGGAGCACAGATTGTCACCATATCCCTTTCTATCTTTGAAAAATACACCTCTGCCGGCGAAAAACAAGCATACCCTTCCGGCAGTAACCAACACCCATTACTAAATTTCATCACCCTTCTCCTTTTGTAAATAACCTTTCTTTGATTGTACCTTATTTCTATTTTTTCTTCTATGACAAAACAAACTTTTATTTAACTACTTTTTCATCATACACTATCCCCTGGTATGCTATCTCTCACACACAAAGCCCCATACCCCGTTCTAATATTCGGGTACAACTGTGTATCTAAAAGCGGCCTGGCTCCTTTGCGCAGATACGCTTTTATTTTTTCCCCATATAAAAAAGGATCATTGCCACGCACAATGCCCCACTCAAGCAATAGAGCCGCACTTCCCGTTACAATTGGTGTCGCAAAAGAGGTACCTGTAAAAGAACGATACTGCCCATCCGTGGATGGTGCTATAATACCCACGCCTGGAGCGGCAATATCAGGTTTAATGTCTGCCGCAAAAAAGATGCGCTCCGCTTCTCCTATCTCCCGGTCCCTTCCCGAAAAATCAGCTGCCGCATTTAATACACCGTCATATGCACCTACCGTAATGGCTCTAGACGCAAATGCCGGAATCGTCATACTTAAATATGGATCCGGGCGCAGAAATCTGGTCTGATTATTCCGAACCACAGCATTGGGTAAAAAGAAATGAATATCCTGTCTGTTTTCTCCCACAGGATGCAATGTAAAAGTCCATATACCATTATCAATAAATTGATTCATTGGAATAAAATCAAAAAAAATCTCCTCATTTACCGAATACGGTGTAGGGGAACTGACAAAAATCAGCACTCTGGTATTTCCTGTAATCCACTCCTGCTTTCCAGTTTGGGTAAGTAAAACCGGATAGCGTTCCCCATTTGGTGCAGTCAGTTCCAGCGTAATAATATCTGCATAGTTTTTCCAAATTTGTACATTCATGTTACGCTCATTCGGCGCAATGGAAAGTTCCACTTCCTCGCCACCAGAAGCCATCCTATTTCCTATGCTCCCATCCACAACATTCTGACCGCCTCCATTTAAACCAAACAGCCGCACAGCCCGATGACCACCAGTTACTGCCTCATTGCCACTTCCGATACAAATCGCATTTCTTCCTTTTTCACACGCAGCATCTATAAACCTTTCCAATAAGGAAGTCCCATCATGTGCACCATAGGTATCCCCTATACTGATATTGACTGCCACTGGTCTTTCCAACTCTTCTGCTTTTTGGAGCACATAGGTGATTGCCCGCATCAAATCCGTGGTCAGCAGAAAATTTTGTACGCTGGGCGTTACCCCTGCACTGACTGCGGTATCCTGTAAGTTGACTGCTACTTGCCCATCACTTGCCACTCCCCTTCTTTCCCCCGCTCTGTTCCCACCTACTTTTACAATAAGAAGGTCACTTTCCGGTGCCACGCCCTGATACAACGGAGATGCGGCACTACCCGCTGCAATGCCGGCTACTGCTGTCCCATGCCCACTAGTATCACGGGAGGGCACAATCTGTAAGGCAGCCTGTATATCCAGCCCTTGTACCCTCTGCTGATTTCTCATTGTATCCACCAGTGTGCCAGACAATCCAGCTGCCCTGATTGCCCGGTCGATATCTTCCTTTGTAAATTCTACCCCTTCACTAAATCCCATCGGTGGCAAAAATCCACGCGATGCATCCGTCTGCAACGTCTGATCCCATAAATATAATATCCTGCTTCCATTTTCATTTTGAAAATCACTTAATAAATACTGAATACCCGAATCAAGCACAGCTATCAAAACTCCTTTTCCGCGCAACCCATCTGCACCTGTTGCAACAGGCAGAATACAGGACTGTTGCTTTGCCTGATATGTGTTAAATACTAGGTTTTTAGGTAATTCCACATACTCAATCCGAGGGTCATCAAGTATACTTTCCAGTTGCGCACGTGTTGCCCTCATGATTGCATATCCATTTAATAGAATTTCCATGGATTCCACTTCTGTTTTCAGGGATGAAATATCGCCATTATACTTGACTATCACTTCCCATATATTATTTTCAAAATCGTATCCATTGCTGAGAATATCAGACTTTTCGCGTACTTCCGGTTCCGTTTCCAAAGAAAGATTTAAAATACTGTCTAATTTATCATTGTCCATTTTTTTGGTTTCCCCAAATGCTCATTTTATTCTAATTTATGCTCTTAACTTGTAAAAAATACATGTGCGCAATTTCGCGCAACTTATTGCAAAATAATATTCTCTATTGTATATTGATGGAAATAAAACTACAAAAACAAAAGGAGACGGATTTCAAATGATTAACGAAGCGATTAAAAAATTAGTTACATATGGATTAGAAACAGGACTTGTACCTGCAGAAGAAAAGATCTATACCACAAATTTAATCTTAGACGTTTTAAAACTGGATGATTACGAAGAGCCCGCAGAAGAATATACTAATGTTGATTTAGAGTCCACATTAGCAGAGATGCTGGATTACGCTGTTGCAAATGAATTAATTGAAGACAGCATTGTATATAAGGACTTATTTGATACCCGTATTATGAATTGTCTGATGCCAAGACCTTCCCAGGTTATCCGTACATTCCATGACAAATACGCACAGTCTCCTAAAGAAGCAACGGATTACTATTATAAACTCAGTCAGGATTCAGATTATATCCGCAGATACCGTGTCTGCAAGGATATGCGCTGGGTTACTCCTACAGAATATGGTGACATTGATATTACAATCAACTTATCCAAACCAGAAAAAGATCCTAAGGCTATTGCTGCTGCCAAATTAGCAAAACAGAGCGGCTATCCAAAATGTCTTCTCTGCGTAGAAAATGAAGGTTATGCAGGCCGTACCAATCATCCTGCAAGACAGAACCATAGAATTATTCCAATTACTATAAATGATTCAAAATGGGGATTCCAATACTCCCCATATGTGTATTATAATGAACATTGTATCGTATTTAATGGTGAGCATACTCCTATGAAGATTGAGCGCAATACCTTTATCAAATTATTTGATTTTGTAAAGTTGTTCCCTCACTACTTCTTAGGTTCTAATGCGGATCTTCCGATCGTAGGCGGTTCCATTCTTACCCATGACCATTTCCAGGGTGGAAACTATGAATTTGCTATGGCGAAAGCTCCATACTTAGAGAAATTCACCATTAATGGATTTGACGATGTAGAAGCAGGTATCGTAAAATGGCCAATGTCCGTTATCCGTCTCCGCCACGAAGACGAAAAACGCATCATTGATTTGGCAGACAAGATTTTATCAGCATGGCGTTCTTATACGGACGAAGCCGCTTATATCTTTGCCGAGACAGATGGCGAACCTCACAATACCATCACACCAATTGCCCGTTTTAAAGATGGCAAATATGAATTAGATCTCGTTTTACGTAATAATATAACAACAGACGAGTGCCCAATGGGACTTTATCACCCACATGAAGAACTTCACCACATCAAAAAAGAAAACATTGGTCTGATTGAAGTTATGGGACTTGCAGTTCTTCCAGCCCGCTTAAAAACTGAAATGGAATTATTAAAAGAATATATTGTTACAGGTAAGGATTTACGTTCTCATGAAGATCTTGCCAAACATGCAGACTGGGCAGATGCTTTTGTTAAAAAATACGATCATATTGACAGCAATAATATCGATAAAATTGTAAAAGATGAAATCGGTATTGTTTTCACACAGGTATTAGAATGTGCCGGTGTATATAAACAAACAGAAGAAGGGCTTGATGCATTCCGTCGTTTTATCAGTGCCCTGTAATACTATAAGAGGACTAAGGGAATATGATTCACGAAGACATGAAAGATCTTACAGATGTAGAACGCGATGCCGTTCCTGTGGGAAAAGATTTACAGGAATTAAAAATCCATGGCAATTTAGAATTTCCGGTTATGGTATATCCAGTTACTTTGTCACAGATGTACCTAAAATTGATCCGTTGGCATTGGCATCCTGAAATTGAAATGATCTATATGCTGGAAGGCAAAGTAGAAGCCATGATTGATGAAGAATCCATCATTCTGACACCAGGGCAGGGTATCTTCGTTAATCAAAATGTCCTTCATGCTTTTCATCGTGTAGAAGGATATGATGCGGTATTTTTCTCAGTTGTATTCCACCCTGCCATGATTTTTGGCTATGGAAGCGCTGCATTATCCGTAAAATATCTGAGTCCTATATCCGAAAATCCAAATATGAAATATCTTATTTTACAGAATGACGATCCTCATACAGCACCACTGATTGAACATATGAAGCAGGTGCGCGATTACTATACTGCAGGAGAATATGGCTACGAGCTTATGTGTAAAGCCAATATCTGCCAACTGTGGAATGAGTTATTAAAAGTACCCCGTGATGAATCCGCCATGGTTATCAAATCCAAGCGAATTATCAACGATGAACAACGTATCAAAGATGCAATTCTTTATATTGAACAACATTTTTCTGATCCGATTACTTTAGATGATATTGCACGCTCCATTCACATAAGCAAGAGTGAGTGTTGTCGTTGCTTCCAGCGTGTTCTCAGACAGACACCATTTGAATATTTGCTAAAGTACCGCATCTTTCATGCTGCCAAGTTAATCCAGCATCAGGATCCAAATGCCAACAGCATTTCCAACCTGGCAATCACCGTTGGTTTTGGCAATATTAGTTATTTTAACAAGGTATTCAAACGTTATTTACATATGACACCAACGGAATATAAAAAAGATAAAAGCAAATCAACTATAATGGAATAAAATAAATGTTGGGGTGTATGATTGAAAAATCATACACCCCAACATTTATTTTAGAACCAAATTTTATATATGCCTAAACGATTCACTTTATCTAACTATTGATACTTAAATATCACGAATTTCTCTTTGTACCTCCAGTATACTCTAGATCAAATCTTCCCCATCCAGCACTGCCTCTACCAGTTTATCTCCATCATATACTAGTTTCAGAGAAATGAAGTCCTGTCTCTCTTCTAAAAGGCGCAGGAAGATATAGTCACCTTCCCATAAGTTTAACTCTGAGAAACGGTCTTTTTTTACCCATTCTAATTCACCTTCGTCGCAGACAGTCAACTCTCCTGAAAAATCATCGGAAGTAAATAAACACATATATTCCGATACTCCCTGCACAGTAACGAAAGTAACAATTCCTCGGAAACGGTATGAATTCAGCGTAAGCCCGGTTTCTTCCTTCACTTCACGAAGCAGACATTCTTCCGGACTTTCCGCATTTTCAAAATGTCCGCCAATCCCAATCCATTTGTCTTTGTTGATATCATTTTCTTTCTTGATGCGGTGAAGCATCAGGTAGCTATCATTTTTTTCAATATAACACAAAGTAGTGAGTGGACTTTTCATCGCTGTTCCTTTCAACTAATTTTCCAACTTAAATGGAATACATTACACCATAGACAAATCATTATGCCCTTACCGTTTTGGTTTCTACTGCGTCAATATTATCACGGGTAATATTTCTTGCCCATTTGTAACTGTAAAAACGTTTAAATACCCATGGCCATTTTACAAATTCATCCGTACAAAGCAGGAAATACACTGCTTCTACAGGCAGCTTTAATACAAACGCCGCAAGAAATCCAAGCGGGACCGCATAGCACCACATATCAATAGTATCACATATAAAACCAAAGCGGCTGTCCCCACCGGCACGGAATACGCCGGCAATCAAAGTCGTATTAACAGAGGTTCCGGTAATGTAATACACATTAACAAACAGCATAAACTTAAGATATTTTAATGCCTGATCTGTGAGCATCGCATATTCTAGAGCAAATGGAATCAGAATCAGTACAATAAGACCGCCTGCAATACCGCTTATAAATGCTAATCTTAACATAGTGTGACCGGCTTTTTTCCCCTCTTCAATCTTATCTTCTCCAAGAATCTGTCCCACCACGATTCCGGCAGCACTTCCGATCGCATAACAGAATACACAGCCCAAATTACGAACAACTGAAACTATAGAATTAGCCGCAACTGCATCGGAACCCATATGCCCCAGAATAACAGAATACATAGTAAATGCTAAATTCCATACCATGTCATTCGCAATAGCAGGTAACGCCATATGCATAAAATCTTTTAACAACTGCGGATGGCTCTCAAAAATCGGGCGGATTACTAATTTCACGTTCTTGGAACGCATCGATACGCCTATACACAAAAGCAGCGCAATTCCTCTGGAAATCGTAGTACCCAGCGCCACACCGACAATACCAAGTCTTGGTGCCCCAAATAATCCAAAAATAAAGGTAGCATTTAAGATAACATTTGCAACAAGAGCCACTCCATCAATAATGGTACAAATACTGACCCTTCCCACACTTCTAAGCACGGAAAGATAGACCTCTGTTACTGCCCAAAAGATAAAGCAGGGTGCCACCACACGTAAATATTGTGCCCCTAATTCAATCAGAACTTCCTCATTGGTAAATACCCTCATTAAAAGTTCAGGGATTGTAAGCGCCGCAATGGACATGATTGCTGCAATAATCAAAGAAAACCGCATCGCAATCCCCTCTACCTTATGGATTGTCGAAACATCACCCTTCCCCCAATACTGGGCACTCAGCATCGTAACACCACTTCCAATTCCATAAAATGCCATAAACGCAATGGAACCATACTGCGTTGCCAAAGAACCGGCTGACAAAGAATCCTGTCCGACATAGTTCAACATTAAAACGTCTGCAGAATTCACTGCCGCACTTAAAATATTCTGTACAATTATCGGAAGGGTAATAAACAGAATCTTCCGATATAATTCTTTATTTTGTTCCCATTTTTCTCTCATGTAAATAACCTCTTTTTACCGTAAAACAAGGCGGCTCATATAAGCCGCCTTAACCTTAATATTCGTAATCAATGCATGCTCTTAATTCACGAAGTTCTGTAAGAACTTTCCCAAACGCCACATGCTCTGGATGTACCTGATACGCATTCAAGCCTTCAATGTCATCAAAGTCACAAATTAGTACCAGTTCATAGTTACTGTCAGGAGCGTCTTTGGATTTCACCTTCACTTCAATTTTTTTAAGTGATTCAATCTTCTGTTCAAAACCTTCTAAACGCTCTGCCATCTCTAAAGCATTCTCATAACCGCTTTTTCCGTTCGCGCTTTCTTTCATCTTAAACATACAAATGTGTTTTATCATATTTCAATCTGCTCCTTTCTATCTTTGGCGCTGTGTCTATCCGACTCTTCCTGATGCCTGTGCAAGCGTTTCTTATAATTGTAATCCCTTACCTTCCTCACAGCCCAGCATAATATTCAGACACTGAATAGCTGCTCCGGAAGCGCCTTTTCCCAAATTATCAAACTGGGAAGAGAGTACAATACGGTCTTCATTACCTGTTATAAAGATACGAAGTCCATCCCAGCCTGAGCAGGCATTACCCGCCAGCATATTACCTTCGCCCGCTTCTGCATCTAAAGGCATTACTTTTATGAAATCTTCTCCGGCATAAAACTCAGAGAACATTTTATGTATACTTTCCACTGTCTGTGTGCCATTTAACATATCGGTATATAAAGGCACTGACATAACCATTCCACTATAATAATCACAGATAATTGGGGAAAATAATGGTTCTTTTGCAAGACCTGTGATTTTCTTCATTTCTTTTAAATGCTTATGCTGCTGTGTAAGAGCATATTCTCTAGGCGCATCAAAATCAACTGGTCTTTCCTCTGCTTCATACGCTGCGATTACCTTCTTACCAGCTCCACTATATCCTGAAAGTCCAAATGCACTCACTGGATAATCTGCCGGCATAATCCCTTTTGCAATCATTGGATATACAAGAGAAATAAATCCTGTCGCATAGCATCCGGGAACCGCAATTCGTTTCCCATTTTTAATGGCATCTCTATGTGCATCGGATAATTCTGCAAAACCATATGCCCAGCCTTCTTCTGTACGATGAGCTGTTGAAGTATCAATAATCCTTACATGATCATTTTCTACCAGACTTACCGATTCTCTTGCAGCCGCATCCGGCAGACATAAGAAAGTAATATCAGATTCATTAATTAATCTTTTTCTTTCATTTACATCTTTTCGAAGTTCTGATGATATCTTTAATAATTCTACATCGTCCCTTCCTTCAAAACGTTCATATATTCTAAGGCCTGTCGTGCCCTCACTACCATCGATAAAAATTTTTGTTTTCATTATTCTCCTCGCAATATTTGTCAAATTCTCTCATTGCTGGATTATTCTAACACAAATCGGCAAGAAGTACAACATCTGCCCCAGCTTCAAGGTTGAAAGTTGTTTTCAACCTTACTCCTCTGTCTTAACCATGTATTCCGTCTGCATACGGTCATCGTCCATACACATATAATAATCCATTAAAAGACCGACCACTTCACCATAACTAGCACTTCCCTGCTCCACTCCATTTAAGATCAAGGTGGTATTGTTAAAGGTATTGCTTGCTTTCTTCACAGTCTTGGTGCTGACAACAGCCTTCTTTTCCACCTCTGTCCACGCATCCTCTGTTAAAAAGACACGATCTTTTTTTACCTGGGAAGAAATCTTTACATGGGACTTATAAATATCCGCATTATGGTCAATGGACTCAATAAAATCATTATCAATATAAGTCAGCACGGACAAATAGCCACTGTACTGGAACACGATATCATCCGAATGCAAACAGGCAAGAAATGCAATCAGATTGGCTTCGTCCTCATAGATAAATCCCTTTGTATGTGCCAATTCGTGACACATTGTAGCAGGCTTACTCATAATATACATGACATCATTATAATTTGCTTCTAATGAAAATGGGAAATAGTACCCCTTCATATACTGCTGGCTTAAAAATTCGGACGCCGCAATCTTTTTGGGTGTGGAATAAAAACCAGCCAGCTGCGGATACTGTTCTCCCAGATTCTGCATGGCACGAATCGCAGTCTCTTCCATATTGCCATCGTATATGATCAAACCATGTTCGTCCCTCTCCATCATTTTCGCATACTGATTTACCCTGGTTACCACAAAGTCGCGTAACATTGCTAACTCTTCTATCGTGTAATCCTCACTCTGCTTTACCATGTTATTCCAATACTTTTCCTCAAAAGTAGAGCAATGATACAAAATGAAACAATTTAGTGTCATAACCCAGATCACTACTACCAAAATATTCGCACAAATGGTTCTGTAAATACGATAGCCACGTTTGTAGCCATTATATTTCTTCTTATAGGAATCCGTAAGAGTCTGCCTTTTTTGTTTCCATTTTTTTACTATAAAAAAAATGACCGCAACAAGCCCTAACATTACGAATACACTCAGTAATGTCACTGCAAGTACGATCATCACTTCTCCTACCGAAAACGGAAAACCACTGGTCCATTTTCCATAGGTATTTAACCACACCGGAAAAATATGCTCCACATAAAAATCACAAAATGCGGTACTCTTCCACGCTAAAATATTCACTAAAACTGCCAGACCGGCTGCTGATAAAAGAAAATACTTTTGGGCTTTTTTCATGTGCAATCCTCACAAAAACCATTTGACATATTTTTATTTTATCAGCAAATTTAGACATCTATCCGTCTAAAGTGTAAACAATTTGTGAACGTTTAAATTTAAAATATGTACTTGTCCATTCTGTTCTCTTCCACTATTATCTGATAAAGTTAGTCCATGCATGCACCTCTTCTTTCGGCAGACCATATTTTTCTTTACCTAAAGCAATACTCTTCATTAAGAAGGACATATTTCTAGCCAAAACACGCATCGTCTGCATACCTTCCAAATCTTTTTCTGCCTCGCCCGGTGCTGCTCCATGCACACTATTCCAATACTGGCTGGAAGCAACCGGCATGCCGCTGATAGTGAAATATTTGTTTAACTCATCAAAAGTGGAAGACAAACCTCCGCGTCTTGCAACCACAACGCTTGCCCCTACTTTCATACGTTTATCAAATCCTGTGCTGTAAAACAAACGGTCAAGAAACGCAATTAATGTGGCATTGGCAGACGCATAATAAACCGGACTGCCCACTACTAATCCATCACACTCCTCAAACTTAGACGCACACGCATTCACTTCATCATCAAATACGCATTTTCCATTCGTTCTACATGACATACAAGCGATACAACCTCTAATCGCCTTGTTTCCTACATGAATAATTTCTGTTTCAATACCTTCTTCCTTAAAAGTCCTTTCCATTTCCTTCAAGGCAGCCGCCGTGTTACCATTTGCACGCGGACTTCCGTTGATTAATAATACCTTCACCTGTTTTTCCTCCTGAAAATTTGTAGTTATTTCAAGTCACATTTTTTGTCTTATAATTACTTTCTTGTATACGTCACATAGGTATAAGGAATCTCTCCCTCAAATCTCTCATCAATCTCTTTTATAAACTGCTCCTTATCAAATGGTGGAAAATAAGTATCCCCATCCACTTCCAAATCAACCTCTGTAATATACATTTTTTCTACCAATGGCAGGGCTTCTTCATATACTCTGGCACCGCCGGAAATATAGATATCCCGCTCTCCTGCCATCTCAATGGCCTCTGCCACGGATTTTGCAGTCATGCAGTTCTCACCATCATAATTTTGAGTGCTGGAAATTACAATGGTAGTTCGGTTAGGCAGTGGTTTTCCAATCTCTTCATAGGAGCGCCTGCCCATGATGACCACATTCCCTGTTGTCAATTCCTTAAAACGCTTCTGTTCTCCTTTTATTTTCCAAGGGATACAGCCCTTATTTCCAATCACCTGGTCTTTTGCAAATGCTACAATTAGTGCGATCATAATTTCCTCTTTCTTATTCAATTCATTGCATATGAATGTTTAATCCTTTTCCTAAATTAAATAATATTTTCCTATCCCCTCTTTGCCATCTTCTTAAGATAACTGTTCTTTAACTCATTTTCCTCTTTCAGTCTCTTATTTTTATCCTTAAGATACTGCATATATTCTCTGCATAATTTCACGCCGCCACGGACAGCAACATCCTCATGGCGTTCCATCTCTTCCAACCACTGTATGAGTGATTTTTCTCGAATATCATTGTAGGTGTTATCTTCTTTTATAAACATGTAACTCTCCAATCAAGTTTTATCCCTTGCTATTATAACCTTTTTTAACTATTCGTTCAAATCAGTAAATCTCTTTAGACTGTGGAAAAAGGAAATGGTCAGTCCAAAGATAACAACCAGCGCCACCAAATCCGCAACAGGCGCTGCATATAAAATACCATTGATACCAAAACCCGCTGTCTTTGCTTCTAATATCACTGGTAATACGATCGCCATTGGCGTAAAACATACAATGTCACGAACCAAGGATGCCACAACAGCATGCCCCGCTTTTCCAATCGATTGGAAAAATACTGCTGTCATCTTAACCAGACATGTAACCGCCATCAACGATAAATAAATACGAAATGTTTTAACAGCAAACTCCTGATATAATGCATCTCCGCTTCCAAAAATTCTGATTACCACCTCCGGACAAATCTGGAATATCAGCGTGGATACAGTCCCTACCACCAAAGTAGACAGCAACACGATTTTATAAGTTTCTCGGACTCTTTTCATTTTACCTACCCCATAATTGTAACCGAAAATCGGCTGTCCTCCTAACACAATCCCCGTTACAATATTGCAGACAACTGTATACACTTTCGTCTGAATGCTGAATACTGAAATCGGAATATCCGGTCCATATTTGGACAGTTCACCATAATGAAAAAGTGTCATATTGCATACCAGCGACAAAATTACAATAGAAATCTGTGTTACAAAGGTTGCTGCAACCCATTAAAATGATTTTTCTTAGAACAATCTTATCCGGAATAAAACTATGCTTAGATAAAACAAAGTTTTTCGGTTTCAAAAAATAAACCGCACACGCCGCAAAAGAGACAACCTGTCCAATTGCAGTTGCCCAGGCTGCCCCCGCAATTCCCCATTTCAATACGAAAATAAAAATCGGATCTAAAACAATATTAATTACAGCTCCCACCAGCATTGCGCTCATAGCATATACCGTGCTTCCATCTGCACGAATCATGCTATTCATCACATTCAACAATAAATAAAACGGGAAAAATGCAGCTATGCTCCGAAAATATTCTACTGCCATTTCCATTGTCTGCTGCGATGCGCCAAATAACTGCATCAAAGGAGCGGCCAATATTTCACATATCAGCGTCAATACGACACTAATCATTAATGTTGCCACAATTCCTGTTCCCACGCATTTATGGGCACTGTCCGTGTCCTTACGTCCAGCACATATACTCAAATAGGATGCCGCTCCATCTCCCACGCACCATGCAAAAGCGTTTGCTATACAGATTACAGGAAACGATACACCAGTTGCTGCATTTCCCAGATACCCCAGTTCACTATTCCCAATAAAAATCTGATCTACAATATTATAAAGTGCACTGATCAAAAGTCCCATTACACATGGAACGGAAAATTTAAACAACAGTTTGGAAATCTTTGCTTCTCCCAAAATTCTATTATCCTGATTCATTTTTCCTGCCTCCTATAAAACAAAAACTACCGTAACAGATTCACTATTTTATCTTTTAAAAGACTTATAGCAAAACTATTACGGTAGTTTGTAAAAACATTCACCCAATTGTGAATTTATATAAGTATCATATTTTTTTGCCACGCCATTGTAGCATAGGAGATTTTTTTATGCAAGAGGAGATTTTTGCCTATATCTGTTGCAAAATGTATGGATCTTTTATCTTCACATCTTCTGCAAACAACACGATCTTTGACATAATTTCCGCAGTCTTTGGATCCTCATCCATGAACGGAAGGAACAGTTTTCCTCTGTGCTGGGAATGTACCGGAAGTACGGCGATCTGTGTTCCGCCCTGTTTAAACACAACACCACTTCCAAGATGCACAGTGTAATTTGCCCGCTTTCCTTCAATAACAACATGATTGCCTGCAAACGTAACATTGGTAAGCCCAAACAACGGCAGATTGAATTCTACAATGGCTTTTCTCATTTCCATTGTGGAATGACTTGTTTCCGGATCTACGCCGCCAGCATGTGCCACACTGACCGCCAAATCTACATCGCGCATAACTTCGCTGAAAATCCGTTCCGGCACATCTTTTATCTGGATGGGCTTAAAGGTTTTCCGATCTGAAAATTCTACCCATTCCAAAGTAGGAGCCTCCACATCACTAGGCGAGAACCAATCTGCTAATGCATAAATACGTGCTACAATATTTTCCTTATAATAGATTTTCTGCAGACCATCTTCATAGTCAGCTACCCAGCGGCGGCTCTTTAAGCATGCAACTGTCTTTTTCGGCTGGATTTGATTTCCTGCATAACGAAGCGAATTATATTTATCCAATTCTTCTTCCGTTTTTACATACAGTTCCCTAAACACCTGCTTAAAAGGTTGTTTTATTTTCTGTTCAAACAAGTTTTTCTGATACGCCTGCCAGTTTCCCGCTTTCCATAGATCCAGTGGATGTGCAATACGAAGTTTCTGCTGTGGTTTAAACTTCATTTCTGAAAGGAAACCAGTCTTTTCCCCGCTTACATAGACCAAATTTCGAAGTATCGGTTCAATTACTGGATTATGTTGTAGATTCTCCATTTCCAAAACTGTAAACTCTACTCCATCCTCCATAAATTGTTCCATCATTGCTTTCGTTCGTATATATTGATCTTTTAATTGACTGCATACATCCTTGATTTCTGCTGCGAGTTCATTTTTCTTTAACTGTGATGGAATGTTTTTCAATGCTTTTCCATTTTTCTCACAAACCATCTCTGGCTTTCCATCTTCGTTGATATCAATTTTCAGCATAACATCCTGTACCTGCTGCCATGTAAAATATGGCTGCAGTTCTTCTACCAGCTTTGTTTCCATATTCAGCGTCAGACGTGTGGTATCTGCATAGCCGGAATTGGCTGCAAGATTCTGCAGTCCCATAGAAACCGCTTTTGCTTCACTGGCTCTGCGTTGTGCTCCAAACTGTTTGCTTTCTTTTAAATATTTCTGTAAAAACTGATATCTATGTAAAACATCTTTTTCTTCCTTGATTGGAACAAGGACATAGGACATCAGCAAATCCTTATTTCGTTTATCAGCAATCATTTCTTCTAATTCTTTAGCGGATACTTTTCCCTGTACCGCATCTGCATATTTTCTCGCTCGGGTATGCTTGTTGCTGTCAGAAATATATTTTGCAGCATCATAAAGAATGCCAAACCGCTCTTCTCCTAACTGCTTACTGCATTCTGTAAACCACTCTAAATCAAATGCTCCATCATTTAATTCCTCCGGCGTAAGAGGTGTATACTTTGCAATGATTGCTGCTGTTCTATCTGAAAAACGCTCGTTCATGTGTGCCGTAAAATAATAAACACCACTCTTTAAACCAGGCCAGTCAAGATATTCTTCTATACTATCGATCCAATTTGCATTATACATTGCCACTTCGATCAACCGCTTATCCGAAATTTTCTTTCCCTTTAAAAGTTGTCTTAAAGTCTCACCGTTTTCACCCGGCAATGGCTCACTAACATACAACAAATGTGATAAGCATGTCTTTTTATCCGTATTCCGTCCATAAAAACTATAATAAACAGACCTTTCAAAAGTATCCTTACCAAGTGCAGTAAGTATATCAAGCAAATGCTTTGTCCCCCGGATCTTACTGATTTTACTAATTGCATAAGAAAAATCAGTTTCCACTTCACTGCGGTTTAATTCCACTTTCAGGATCATTTCCACTATCTTCCAATAAATATCCAAGGCTGTCCTGAATACCTGATTTTCTTCAACAACACCGTCCGTCTTTATGTATTTTTGCTCAGCAAAAGTCAGACGCGCATTCGGATAGTTAACAATCGGCCTCATCTGTGTGAAAGTATTCTCCAGTCCTACAATCTCAAAGGCCGCCTGATACACATTATCCAACGAAATCAGGTTTCGCTCACAGGCTTTTACATAAGTTAAAAAATTCAACCCCATGATATTTTTTCCATAAAACTGATTTGCCCTCTGGCACCGTAAGAACATAGCATCAAATTCTTCTTCTGTTTCCCAGTTTTTTGCCGCAAGAGCCAGATCACTAAACCATTTCGTTTCTGTTGCATAATGACAGACAGTTTCTTTTGTCTGGGGATTGATCACTTTATGGATACTCTTTTCTTTTGGCATTGCCATAAAAGCAGCCAGCATGGACTCGGCTGTCACAAACAGCAGTTTTCTATTTTCCGTTTCTTTCTGATACGTTGTATACAGAATTTCTATGATCCGCCGTAAAAAATTACTATGTGGATACCGTTGCATATCGGTATTCAGATACTCACTTCCAAACAATGCTTCTGCCAGTTTTTCAAACCAGTCCATTTTTTCCCGCTGATATTTCCATGTTTCGGTACTGATTAGAAACGTTTTTAATTGCAGCAGTGTAGCAAAATCCTTGATCTGTTTCTGATAAAATCCACGCCACAGCTCCGGGAACGGATAAGTATCAATATTTTCCCTGTCTTTTCCAAAATCTGTCATTTCAAAGGCATTGCCTAAAAGACGTTCTTCACCAGATCCGTTTTTATATTCCCTGTTCTGATTCGCTGTATACAGGGTTTCCAATTGATCCAGCAGTTTATACAGCTCCTTCTTTTTACTGCCGCCAAATAGTTTTTTCTTCCCATCAAAAAGTCGAACTATAAACTTCGGATCTCCCGTGCACTGTGACAGCACAAATGGAGTTTTCGGATTATAGAGTCCATAACCCGCCTCTTTTAATACACCGTCTGCTTTGGAATCTCCTGTAAGTTCATTTACAATCACAGCTTCTTTTTCTGATATATTTTCCATACAGTCAAGAGACGTCCTGCATTCTGAATAAAGGCTTTTACGCTTTTCGTCCTTTTTTATGCGGACGAGCAGATCAAGACCGCCCAAACGCATTTCTTCCTTTTTATCTGCAAGAAGCTCCCGGATTGTTTCCTGCAGCATTTCATCACTCTGTTTTTCCAATAATTCCAGTACATTATTTCGAATATCCGATGCTTTATATTTTAAACAAGTCCGAATCTGCTTATAATCGTCTTCCTCTAATTTCAGATTGGACAGCAGATGAAATGCTTCTCTTCTAACATCCGGGCTTTTATCTCCTAAAGCCTGTAAAAGAGTCCGTCTTTGTATATCCGTTTTCGGTTCGTGAAGAAGAAGGCATAAATATATTCTTCTATTGGCAATCTCCATTTCGGGAAGAAGATCGCACACTTCATCGATTTTATCATTATCTTGCAGCATATAGGCAATCAACGCCATATTTTTTGCCACATCAGCCGGTGTAAGCTGCACGCTGTACCACGTGAAAATACAAGGCGAATACGAAACGCCTTTTTTCGGTAATTCTGCTAAAAGCTGCTTTAACAGGTCAAAATGTTTTCTTGCCTGTTCTACTCCGCTAAAATAAACGGTACAGGAAACAGGCTCAAATTTATACTCGTTTTTCTTTCCATAGTAATGATATTGATGATTCTCACCCCAGAGTGCCTTTCCTGCCATGCTGGTACTGTCGGGCATATAGGTTGGTAAAAAGGCGGCACACAATTCCTTATCCTGCGGATACATTTCCAGCATATAATTTGCCACTTTACTGGTAAGATTTCTTCTTTGCAGAATGCGGTTGTAATATGATACCACCAGTTTTTGATTTTTCGTTCCCTCTTTTATCAATTTCAAACAGCTTTCAATGGAATCCTCCACCTCATAAAAGCCCTGGGTCCAAAGACCGATAAATAATTCTATGCTGTCATTGCTTTGTAAAAGCTGCTGCACATAATCCGTATCTTTCAGTGCTTTTGCCATGATCTCCAGCTGTTTTGCAGAAATCCGATCCATCTGCTCAATATCACAGATACCTGTCCATGTAGCAACCGCACGCTTGACAGAAGAATATCGGATCAGATCATAATCCACGATTACCCTAAAAAGAGTCAGAAACGCATCTGCTGTTCCGGCATCCATCGTTTCACAAACCACCTGACGGGCTCCCTCCTGCAGTTTTGCCGCCAATAAAAAGTCTCCTAGTACCTTATGCAGGTGTTTATGATCACTTTTTACAATGCCCTCCACAATATCTCTTGTGACAATATTCGTATTATTCTCAGACATTAGAATATCTTCCAAAGTCTGCGCCAGATTGGTACTTCCCCTATCCAATTCTGCTGCGATTAGATCTCCATACCAGCGCAGCGATGGACAGATATAGGATCCTACCAGTTTTTCCAATGCCTGTGCATATTCTGTATTATGATAATATGCCTCCATGCTTTCAGCATAAAAAGACATTCTATGATAATTGTCAAAGATCGTTTTCAGTCTGCTGCCGGTCAGATAGCTGTATCTGTTTGTACGGACCGTTCTGCGATAATAACCTGTCGAATAGGAAAACTGCGATTGTTTATCCAAAATATATAACAATTCCTGTTGCTTTTCTTTTGCCACATACGCATCCACGATCTTCTGGTACTTTTCTGCGATTACCTGTGAAGGTTTTTGCGTTGGAAAAACAGCATCTATCGCATTTTCCATCTTCTGGAAGATGAAATCAATCTTATCATCCATACTGCGTTTGCGTTTATAATCTTCTTCTTTTCCTTTTTCTGAAAAAATCCCCAGATCTTTCCAAAGTTGTTCATCACGTTGTTTAATCCGTTCTAACTGCTCGGTTTTATTTAATTCCTCCATCCCAATCATGACCTCCTCTACCACATTCTTCCGGCAAGCATTACCAGTCGTACAAAAGTAAGTTCACATTCCTCTGTCAAAGAAAGCTTTTCATCCAGACTCTGTAAGGAATCTGTTCCACAGAATATCCGGTATATACCATCCTCAAAACACTGCAGGGCATTTTCTACTGCCTGTTTTTCCTCCGCCTTCTTTTCCCCGTAGTTCACGCCAAAGCCAATCTTTCCCGATGATGCTAGTTCTTCTATCTCAGCCTTTGAAAGATTTACTAATAACTCTCTATTTTCCATACGGTCATTGTATTCCCGCACACAGATCTGCACCATTTGTGTGATTAATTCCCGCACCGTTTCCGGAACTGGATGAAGTTCGTATACTGCCTGTGTGATTGCATTTCGACGACTACCCATTTTTTTCATATTGACCAGTATTTTCATTTCGCTGCCCCTCCCTGCTTTGTATAAAAACGCCTGCGGTATTTGAGTTCGGCATACTTTACCACCTGATTCATGTAAACGGCATCATATGCTCCACCGGCAACACCTACAATCGGGATTCCCTGTAAAAATTTCATGTATAACAGTTCTTTGGATAAACAGCCTGCTGTTTCCTTAATGCAGCTGTCCATATCCATTTCTCTATCATAATTCCCATTTTCAATATAGTAATTGACCTCAGAATTAATATCTTCCAATTCTGTTCCATGAGCCAGTGCCCCTTGGATTAACAACAAAATAAAGCGTTTTTCTTTTTCTTCCTGATAATCAAATCCATAATTCAAAGCAATCTCGTAAACACTTTTTAACATCAAACCTGTAAAAAGAACAATATCAGGAATACCAATCCCAAGCACTCCAAGTCCAATACCCGAAACGCCCGAAATCAACAGATTCACATTACCGGCTCCCGATGCCTTTTTAGAAAATGCCTTTAGAGATTTTCTGTTTCCGCGCACCTGTGCCGCGTACTCATTAATCTGATACGATTTCTGTAATTCTTCCTTTTTATATGTCTTTTCAATCACACCGGTTCCTTTTTCAAAAACCGCATAAAATGCTTTGGAAAAAGCTGCATCCAATGTGTTTTGAAGATTTGGCGGCACCTTTTTTTCTAAAAACTGATTCATCTTCGAATCTGTCTTCTCCATACGCTTCATTAAATACGCCGCTTCCTGCTTTTCTAATTTTGCCCATTCTTTTTGTAATGGTGTCAGTCTTTCCCACATTTATTCTCCCCTTTACTCCGGCAGCTGCATCTCATCCTGCATTGCCACAAAACCATATTTTTCATATAATGCTCTGCCCATTTCAGTCGCTTCTAAAGTAATATGTGTAATATTTCTTTTCTTGCACGCATCCACCAAAATATCAAGTGTCTTATATGCAATTCCCTTACGTCTATATTCCGGTTTTGTATACATATTCATAATATATGCTTTTTTACCACTTGTATTATGATAAGTCGGCATTACAGTGTAAAAACTCACACCGCCGGCTCCCACAAACTGTTCTCCTTCATAGACCAAAACGGCCACATGGCTCCCATCCGCCAAGGCTTTCTTATAATAGTCACTTGATTCTTTTTCTACCAATGACATATCAACACTTTCATCTAATTTATTTGCCGCCCGCAAAACCTCTATTCTAGTCTTGATCAGAACATCTAAATCTTCTATTGTTGCGGTTTTATATGTAAAGTTCATTACTTATAACCTTCTTTCATAGCACGCATCCCATATAGGTGTGCCTTCTATTATTTTTTCACCAACTGTATTCCTGATACCACAGTTATAATCCCAAGCAGCCCCAATCGAAGCCACGACATTATAAGCCAAAAATTACCGCCATATACTACACTTGGCGTCGTATTATGTTCATCTACATAAATTCCCATATTGTAGAATAAATTTGCTGAGATCCACAATGCTGCCAAACTGCATACGAATACAATCAGTGGTACAACTTTTTTTCTCATATACTCCTCCGTTCACTATACATCTGTATATCCCTCTGTCATGTCAGTATTTTGCTACATTTCTGTATTTCCATATTATAGTACATTTTCCATTACCAATCTATTAAGAAACCCTAAAGATTTTCTCAAATATAATAAGTTCTCTATTGATAATACCATCTATAGACATCTAGCACCGCCTACCTATGGGGTATATACACGTTTTCATGTTCCAAATACCCCAAAACAAAGTGTAATGAAGTGGTAAGCTAAAAGTAGACACCCACCCCATTTTTGTAGACAAAATTTAT
>CAZHGE010000016.1:0-40246 GCA_964531805.1 uncultured Lachnospiraceae bacterium | reverse complement strand
TTATTCCATTTCTTAAAAATAGAAGGACGGATTGAATTTTGAATTTTCAATGTAATGCTCATTCGATTTCCTTCAACTTTTATATCTGCCAAATCAGCAGTAGAAATCGAATGCTGCATTGTTCTTTGGTGGATTTTGCTCTGTATGCAGTTCGATAACAAATTAGCGGCTTCCACCAACTCTTGCCCATAAGTCAATCCCGATGGGGCTTTTACTTTTGTTATATCAAGATTCTTTAAAATCTTATCTAACGACATACAGCACCCCCATAACAAAAAAGACGAGGGCATAAAACCCTCGTCCTTTCTATATTTTTTGATTTATGAAAATGTTTTTACTTCCAGTGAACAGGTAATGGAATTACCATCAAATACAATATCATCCGTGTACTCATTTAATTTTGCAAGCACATATCCAAGCATCTCTTGAGAAATATGCAGATCACTTGCCGCCATTTCCAAATCAGAAATCTCAAACGAATAAGATCGAACATCGTAGTCAAATGTACCGCTCACACAATCCAATGTTTCCAGCTTAGAAATAATTTCTTTCTCAGTTCCATCAAGAAGAATAAAAGAATATAAATCATTCGCCAGTTCATTCCAGTTTTCGGGTTTATTACCAGAGCCAATTAAAATCTGAAAGAATGCTTCATCCAAAGACTGTGATAATCCAAAATCACAGTATAGTGCAAGCCCACCAGCAATTTCCTCATACATTGCGCCCTGAATAACAACCAATTCGCTACCGATCTTACTCACACTATCTTTAGAAATCGGATAGCCTTTAAACTCATATCCATCATTTGTAATACTTAGATGATCTGTTGCAGAAATCATATCCTCATATGCGTCCTGCACCACCGTATTTACAACCACTGGAATATCTGCTGGTTCATCAATTGACGGAGTTTCCGATTTAACACCATCAGTTACAGATGGGTATTCTGTTTCCAGAATAGTGTTGTCAACTTGTTCATTTCCACAAGCAGACAACATAACCAGCATTACAAGAAAAACGCACAAGACTTTGCTCAAATGAATAATTCTATTAAACATGACACAATGCCTCCTTTGTGATACATTATATCATGATAAAATAGAAAAGTCAATATATTCTTGCAAATCTTGTTATTTGCGATTTAAAACAGAATCGACCATCTTATCATAGTCAAAATTCTTAATTGCTTCAGCCATATCATTCAAGCCAGAAGCATTCGCCAGAGTATCATTGAGTTGCTGACCAATAGCAACAACCATTGCGACACCATTCTCAAGTTCCTCTCGTGCCTTAGAAAGCATACGCTCTTCAGCACAGAAACGCATCTGCTTCATATAATCCAACTTTTCAACGGTCATACCACGCAGCTCGGCAACCAAAGCCTGAAATGCGGGGTCTTTTACATTCTGAAGTAAATTGATAGCCTTACACAATTCGTAAGTCTTTTCAATATCAACCACCATAGTCTTTTCGCCATCATCCAGTTCAATTTCACGCTCATAAACGGGAACATTTGTGGTCATCTGAAGCAGGGTAATCATAAACACAGGATCAAGATACTGAGGAACAAACTCTCCATCATCAAAACAAGCATTGACAACTCGATCAATAAAATTACCCTTATCTTCAATAGACAGTTCGTTCTTAACAGAAATCTCCATCATGATTTCATCAGGATTTTCAGGATTAGCCATATGCAGAGTTACATCGGTTTTCTGATTACGATATACCTTTAATACTGCATTCATGGATTTCTGAGTAATTTTTGCCATAATTCATTTCTCCTTCATACATTTAAATTTTTGACAAATACCATTTTGAATTTCATCCTGAATTCTGCCTTCTTTCGCTTTTTGCAGAATACTACAATTTCGTTTGTATCTACTACAACCGATGCAATTAGATTCAAATTCTTCTAATTGAGATAAGTCTTTAAAAATACCTATGTAGTCAACAGGTGAAATAATCATTTCAATTCGTGGATTTGCAGAATCATAAAAAATTCCGTTTACTCGTTCACACACAACATTATCATCTTCCCAAACTTTTTTGCTATCTGTAATAGCATCCAACATACATTTAAAGTAGTTGTTGCAATCCATATCTACTCGTGGGAAATAAAAAATGCAATCCACATAAAAATGTTGTGTTTTATTTGGTTTCAAAGGCCATTTCTGCTCTTTGACTTGCCGAATTACATACTTAGTAAATTTGTTCTGATACCGAATAGCATCTGGCGTTTTATAACTCATTGCCATTGGTTTTCCATTTTTCATAATGGCTCTATATGCCAGATAATGATTAACGGAAGGTGGTATCTCAGAAATCAATTTTAATTGACAAATATTCATCACGCTCCTAAATATGAAAAGAGGGAAGAGCCAAAGCCCTCCCTCTATTTTCACTCTTCCTCGTTTGTTTCCTGCTTATTCTTTCTGGAACGAGTTGCCTTAGCTGCCGGTTCAGCAGTTTCCTCAACCTCATTCTCAGAAATTTCGCCAGCAACATTCACATCGGCAGTTTCATCAATACTGATCTGTTCTGCCAACTCAGCAGTTTCGTTCTGCTCAGGTTGCTTACGAGCCTCCTGAACACGGCGCAGATATTCCACGCCGCATTCAGAGCTGCAAGCAATACTGTGATAATTAAACGCACCAAGAGAGGCACTGGACTTATTGCAGGGAACAAACTGTTTGCCGCAAACACGACAAACCGCAGTTCTCTTAGCCATAAGTATCACCTACTTATATTAGGCAGCATCTTCGGCATCTGCACCGAAAACAGTCATATCCCAATACTTAGTCACGCCGTTGCCGCAAGTTTCGGGCAAGCTGGTAGCCTCGAAGCCATGAGTAGTCTGAGAATCACCCATTGCCAAGTCAAAGTTACCAGTAAAGTCAGCATAAGGCAGGAAGAACTGAACATGATAAATGTTATGGCACTTATCCTCAGCCAAAGCGTCAACATACATCTCAACCATCTCAGAATAGTTATCAGAAATGTTGCTGATCACATCACCCTCAACATTACGGAAGTAATAAACAACGATAGAAGTACCGTCAGCAATTTCACCCTCGTTGAAAGTCAGAGCCTTAGTAGCGGGATCGTAAGCAAACTTACCCTCAGCAACAGTAGCGTCCTGAGTCAAACGCTTTGCGATAGTACCGTCAGCATTCTTGACAATAACCTCACCGATTTCATTACCAGCAGTGCCGACAGCCTTATAGTTGGTAGCAGCAGCATTGCCAGTAACAGTCAGATAATCAGGAACCTTAACAGAAGTAGAAGTTCTGTGTTCGCCCTCAGCACCGACATTAACTTCAACCAGACCCAAGGAAACCATACCGTTAGTACCAGAAACAGTAACGGCCTTGTTACGCTTGAGCTGACCGATTGTACGACCACCCTTACCAGTCAGAGCAGTGTTCTCCTGAGTATTGGCAATAGTCGCATTCTGCAATTCATCCAAAGTAAAACGATGCACACCGCCATTAATGCCGAAACACATGATTGTTTCCAAGCTGGTAATGGAGAGATCGTTCACAACAATGTTACTCATAGTAGCATCCTCCTTTTTTAATTCAAATATTTGTCACACTTATTCTGGTGACAACCAACTGATTTTTTCGAGATTGATCTTTGACAAATCCACAGTACCGAAATATGCACCGTTCATTGTTTGCTCCCAATGCTTCTTCTTTTGAATTTGCCTCCAACTTGCATTTAATTTGAACACACTCAAATCCAATACGGATTCGTAATCATATTTGAATTCCTCAGTATTCACCAAGGAAATGATCATGTTTTCTAAAAATGATTTATATGGCTTTTTCGCAAGACGCTTTTTCTTTAAGCGATTTCTTTCAATAAGATACCGCTTTGCTTCAGCATTGCCAGCCTTGCCAATCGGAGCCTCCCAAAAATGAATTTTACGAATTGCATTACATATTTCAGAAGCAATCAACTGGTCAATTTTTATGTCATTTTCTTCATCCCACAAAATATGTTCGCCGTTGCTCAAGTCCTCAGATTCTTTGAACTTTCGCAAATCCAAATCACGAAACAGAATGGATGTATCCTGCTCGTCATAAGCAATGGACTGGATCATCAGAATAAAAAGCTGATAATCCGTGATCGTTTCGTAATCAACCCCTATATCGTCAAGTTCAACCATCAAATCAAACGGAGTAGAAGTGAGGGATTGAACCATATTGTAATATTTCTGATCACCGAAATTAAAAATCTCGTCCACCGTTGGTACATGAACACTGATTTTATTGTTAATTGGGTAATCTTGAACTTTTAACAGATTGGGACGCTGAATCATTACTTAGCACCCGCTCTCGGATTTCCATTGATTGTTGGACGATTAAATTCCGAAACAGAATATTCCAAAGCAACGCCATGAAATTGCTCTGCTGGACTAATATCGTCCATGCCCTCTAAACTTACACGACCAACTCCTAAATCCATTGAACCGTTTAACAGTGCTTCAATGCGCCCAGCGATCAAATCAGGACGCAAACCATCACTGGTTCGGATATAATCTTGATGCGAAAAAACATAAAAGCAGATATTCATCCTCTTAAATGTCTTATTCATGACCTCTGGTACATAAATACGAAAACAAACATAAGTGTTAGTTTCCTTTGTCGCATCAGGTGTATAAGCATAAGGAAATACTCTGGAATACATCAAAGAACGATCAGGGACGGTGGAATTTTCTTTATCCAAAATCAAATCAACAATTTCCTGATCACTGCAAATCATTTGCATGATCTTTTTTCGATAATCCGTCAACTCTTGTAGTAAAGCCAATTATTCCACCTCCTTAAATCCAACTGTCATTCGGTTTTTCCTGAAGTTCATCTCCTGTTCCAACAGGATCGTCATAATAGTCTGCAACCATTAATTCTTTGTTATCAGTCTTTGGATTGAACTGACTCTCCAAAACAGATAATTGAATATAACCACGCTGATTGCCATCAGAGTAACTAACAGTATCCGCTTGCTTAATTTCAAACGCCGTAGGCAGCTCCTTGTTTCTATCAATTAAAAAACGAACTCCACTATCCAAAAGAACAGTGTGTTCGTCATAAGAGATATAAACAATCAACTGAGATGTACCAAGTTTGATATACTCTTTTGCAGTTTCACCGCTACCATACTGAGTGGCATTGATTAAACTAATTGGATATTCTACAATTTCTCCATTCAGCGGAGATCGGAACTTAATACTATGATTGCAAAACTGTAATGTACCTTCCCACTGAATGCCATGCAAATTATTCGATTCTACGCAAAGCCAATAACCATGATCAGGCCAAGGAATTACATCGCCCAAATAAAACGGCTCATGAATCTGCGTCTGAATACTTGCTTGAGCAGGGGAAGTGGTACGGTATTTATGCAGATAAATACGAGGATGAATTAATCTATCTGTATGATGGATTGTTACACCATCAGGAATATAAGAAGGATCATCAGCAAAAGTCTGCTGAACCAAACGCATTGCATTCTCAATTTGTTCGCCCCTCATACTATTGCCGCCAGCTTTCATCCTCAGAAGGAAGTTCTGAAAACCTCCCACAGAATTCACCCCCTTATGTATTTCTGCGAATATAGGAATAACGAACCAGTAAAGTTTCATTATCCTTACGATACTTTTCTCTCATTTCTACCATCTTATCAAGATGATTAGCAGGGGAAAAAGCATTAAAGTCTTTGCTCGACAATGTTTGTTTCAAAGCAAGTGGAACTCGAATGTAATTACTATCCAAATATGCAATCGTCATATAATTGGCTAATATCTCAACCTCAGTATCGGTTAAAGTACATTCAAATCCAGTTTCAGTCCTTTGTGAAATATCTTGTTTACAGCCTCGAAAAGCCGCAATCGAAGGACGGAGATAATCGGATAAAACCTCATATACCTGTTCTTGCTCCATATTGAAAAAATCATAATCCCTGATTTTGCTCAAAACACTATCGTAAAGATCAGTAAAGGGAGTCCCCATAGGGCTTCACCTCCTTTACACGAGCTGCATCAGTTCAATACCAAGCTGTTCCTCCAACAGACGAATGATCTTAACATTTGCGATCTTTCCGTTCTTAACAGCATCAGTAACCTTCTTAACTAACCCAGCCTTTGCGCTATCATTAAGACCAGCAAGCAACTCCTTAGCAGCTCCCACATCAGAGCCGTAGAACTTCTTCATATCAGCAGCAGTAATCTTTGCCGCAAATACGGATGTAAGATTCAGTTTCTTTAAAACCTCGTCATTACAAATCAGAAGCCACTTTTCAGTAAAGTAGCGTGGATGCTTTGCCTTCATGGTCTTAATTTGCATATAAGTCATTTCCTGCTCGTCACCGACTTCCTCCCAAGCAAAGCTATCCATCGTCTTTAAACAGGTGTAATACACCGCTGGAACCAAAGCACGAACCTTAACTTTGGTATCATCCTTTAAAGCGGGGGAAGTGGGAGCAGCACCAGACTTCTTATCTGATGCTGCTGTATCAGGAGTATTCAAAATCTTTTCTTCCTGTCCCAAAAATAACGCCTCCTAAAATTTATTTGCGTATCAATTACGCCAGTTCCCAGCAACCAACAATGTCACTGGAAATAACAGCCAGACCAGCCTTAACCTGAATCTGACCTTCGAGAGTCTGATCCATGTTCTCACGGTTGTCAGTAACTTCCTTCAGACGAGAATCGCCCTCATAGACGAACTTGATGGGCTTGCCATTAGTAGCAAGGATCAAGATGCGAGTAGTGGACAGAGCGAACTCGAAAGTTCCCTGCTTGAACACTTGAGGAATAACCATCAGAGGATAGCCTTCCCAATCGCTCACAACGCCGTTCTTCTTGCGCTCTTCCTTAGCGGAATCGGCAATCCAGTTCTCGTCAATGTTCTTTTGCAACTTACGCAGAGCTGCGCCAGTACCAACCAGAACAGGCTTAATACCACCGTTAGCGGCAGAAACCTTATCAATCAGTTCGAACAACTGATCACGCTCAGTATCAGTAGACAGTGCGCCGTGACCAGAGAATTCGGCTGGCATCATCTCGTCCATATTGCTGAAGGCAACATAAATTGCGCTCTGGAATGCCTGTAAGAAAGACTTACGAGCCTTATCCAGCATCTTAGCGAAGCTATCAATATTCTTCATGAAACGCTCAAACTCGTTGTAGAAATGAACATCCCACCAATAAGTATCAACGGAGAACTGAGTACCCAAATCCATACGCTCACGAGCAGTATCCCAATGATTGCCGCTGAACTTGGAAACAGTCAGATAACCATTATCCTCGGCATAGAATTCATTCTTATCACCCAAGTCAAGACGAATTTCCTCAACGAAACGATTGAAGAACTCATTCTCTTTCCAACCTTCAGGCAAAGTCTGATCCAGAGTAGTTTCCAGAATCTCATAAATGTCATTCTTGTACTTACGATAAGTACGATAATTCCACTTCTCGCCATGCAGAATTTCCTTCTCAAAACGAGAACGAATATTATCATCAATGCTGCCAGCGTTGGTATCAACATTAGCGGCAACAAAGTTGCTCAATTCACCTGTGTAACTATCAACACAAGTTGCAATTAACTGTTGCTTCTCAACGGAGAAGTGAGCCAGTTTTTCCATATTACAAGCCATATTCAATACCTCCAATCATGTATTTCTTGTTATTAGTCCACAATATCGTTACGCAGAATCTCGACAAAGTAGACAACATAAGGATGACCGTAGGTTGCGCCACTCTTAGTATTCCAGCCCAAACCACGCTTTGCAGAGCCAACGATTCTACCGTAGAAGCCCTGACCAGCAATGCCAGCCTCGTCAACCATCTTCACAGTGGTCTTACCGTCCTGAGCAATAACATACTTGCCAATCTCAATTTCACCCTCGCCAGCGTCAATGCCGCCAACAGTAACAGCGTACATATCATAGGCCATCAGATCATAACCACGGAAAGGACGCTCTGCCTCATTCACGAAATTATAGAGAGCCTGATTACTACGCTTGCACTCGTCATAATCCCACTCAGGATTAGCAACCAAAATAACCTTTCTCTTATTGATCAAATCGGCGGTAGGAGCCAAGAACTCATGAGTTTCAATGCCCTCCACATCTGCCGCCATATCGCCAACATAACCGATATGACCGTTTTCCACATCCACATCAGAAATCAGGCTATACATATGACCGCCGCCACGAACTGCTGCAATTTTAGAAGTTTCAACGACTGTATAATTCTTATTCATAGTCCTATACCCTCACTTTCATATTATTTCTTAGTGGGCAGAATGCCATAGCGGGAGTTCACTTCCACAGCGGGCTTCTGCTCAAACACATCTGCAACCATAGGCGCAGGATTCTTATCTTTGCGGCTAAAGTTTGCATTCAAGTTTTTCTCTGTAAAGAGAATAGCGCACTGATTTTGAATCTGCTCAACAGTGAAATCATTACGATTTTCCTTCATGTTGATATAATCAGCGTTATCGCCCAAATGCTGATCAAACTTTGCAAACTCAGCATCCTTTGCCGCCTCAGCAGCATCAGCCTGACGCTTCTGTTCATCGGCAACATAAGCATCATACTTGGGCTTCATTTCGTCATAATCGTTCTTGACAGTGGTATAATTCTGCTCGGCAGTTTCCTTTTCCTTGGTAACTGCTTCAACCTGATTGTTCATGTAATCTGCCAGACCATCAAAAGCCTTTTCGAATACATCAATCTCATTCTCACTGCCAGCACCCTCGATATTTTCATACTTGGTCTTTTTACGAACCGCAGAATCAAAATCAATCTTGATCTCGTCATTTTCCATACTGAATTTCATACCGTACATACGATAATGGTCAGCACGATCCATGACAATCACTTCATCGTCCTGAACATCCACGAAGCAGAACTGAGAACATTCCCAGCCCCATTTATCACGGAAAGTCTTTTCATCAAGGATTGCATGAATCTCGTCTAACTGTTCCATCAAATTCAGTGTGAAATTAGGAGCAACATCTTTTGCCATGTTGTCATCCTCCTTTCCAATTAATTCTTTTCCAGCAGCAGTAAACAGCGAGCATTCCTGCAACTTCTCTTTAATTTCCTGTGCAATGTTTGAAACGGTGTACTGAGCAACCGCCTCGCTATCAATCATTGCTGGCTGAATTTTTTCGTCAGTGGATGACAGCAAGCAACATCCATCGAATTTGAATTCAGTGAATTTAAATGTGCCGTCCTCCTGTTCTTCGCCAGTGATTGAAGAAAGTTCCAATTCCATACTTTGTGGTTTGCCGCCATCTCGTTCAAAAATCGTCACTGCATCATCGAATTTAGTCCACAACAGCGCATCGACCTGAAAGAATTCACGACAAATACCATCAGAACAAACTTTTTCAATCCAGCGATAGTTACAAGATTCAGGGATCACACCATATGCAGAACCAGCATATACATATCGCTTACCATTTTCATCTTTGATCAACTTGTATTTATGACCTTGGAAATCCAATTCTCCGTCTGGATTCAGAGCGATATACCCCAAAACTGGTGTATTCTTAATGCTTTCGGCACAAGCATCAACAACTTCCTTATCAAAAATACTGCCGTTAAAATTCAAGCCTGTATGTAAAACATCAATTGTGATGGCAAGAAATCTCGAATCGTCTGTTTCAACACATTCGTTGATCGTAAATGCCACTGGCAATCTTTTTTGCTTTTGACTCACTTTCTTAATCACCGCCTTTCTTGGAATATTTTAATAACACCTTTCGGTGGTATTAACGATTTAAGTCTTTTTCTTTATTGGCAGACTTTTCACCTTCATCAGATAGTTCTTTCCCTTTGCTTTCATTTGTTGGCCTACCTTCTGATCCATCTCCATTTTGTGTATAAGATGTAGAAAGAGGAATCAAATAATCTTGCAAATGTAGAATTTCTGTTTCCATAATTGCAGCTCCCATCAATCTGGATGGGGATTTGCCTAATGAAACTGCATAATCCAATTTAAATGGCAAACCGTTTTGAGCCGCCTTCAAAAAAGCATCTGCCGTTTCGTGCCTATTGAATACAGTAGAATCCTGAATTCTCACAGCGAACTTATATAATGGCTTATTATATTTACGCATCTTAATGAAACGATTGAAAAACCGTTCACATTGACGGTAAAAAGCATAAATAAAAGCAGCATCATTCTCCAAAGACAATTTAAATGATGTGCCAGTTCCACCACTGTTAAATAATTCGTTTGACACACCAGCATTATCATAAATATTTGTCACGGCATCACTCAAATTGTTCGTGCTATTTGCATTGTCTTTAAAACTGACTGCTTCCGCATTACCGGGAACATGGAGCAAGCCAACATCCTCTGGCATATTTGCCTTATTCATTTCGGCAAAGACTGTTAATGTATCTTCCGTCAAGAGAGGCTTGTCAACAGCATCCTCGTCAATAGGAATTTCCACAACAATTGCTTTATAGTTATCAACTCTTGCTTTTTGCAACTTCAACTTTTTGTAAACATCCAAATCCAAAATATCTTTTGTCAAAGCCATCATAAATGGCATTGGTGTCAATAAAGAGGTATTGAACTTGAAACAAACCTGTTGATCAGCAGGAGGAATATACCAACCATCATAATACTTTTCGCCATGATGATAATCCAAATACGCCTGTTTGATATTATCTGGATATGTACCAATTTCCAAAGGACTGATGCCGCTTAAACGAATGCGGTAATTATAAACACCATCCTGAATCTGTCTAATTTCACAAATCACAGGATTCAACTTTAGAATAAAGAAATCCGTAGAATCCTCAAAAATCAATCCATAGAAAACATCTTCAGGAACAATTGTTTCCATAATTTTCAACATCTCATGTTTTAAGTTGATTTTCTCAAATTCACTGCATACAGCAAAATATGTGTCACGCAGCTTCTTTTGTTTTTCCTCGGTATTGAGTTCATCAACTTTCAAATCATATACATCAATCACATAATTGAACAATCCCATTTTTGAGAAGTAATTATTAATACGCATATAAAATGGAGATACATTCATCAAATATCTGCTTGTTTCCAAAAGAATAGATGAATGAGAACGAGGATTTTGCAGTGCATCTTGAATTTTTTCAATGGAATATGCTCCAATTTTCATTGAATTCAAAATGTTTGTATTACTACATAAATCATGAACCATCAATCTCTTGAATGCACTTAAATCAAGCGGTTTTTTGCCAGACTCCGCATCCTGAATAGCTTTTACATCTTTTTCGTAACTTTTGCTCGAATAAATTACTTGTTTGCGTGGCATTTCTATCACCGCCTTTCTTTAATACATTCTTGGTTTGCGATTGAGTGCTTGTAATTTCTTTGCAAAAGACTTTGCATCAAAATCACTCTTTTGGTTATCTCCCTCGCCAACCTTTACAATATAGTACAAGAGATATGCCACAGCAGAAAAACGGTCTTTATCAAATTTATTAACAACCTTTTCTACCGAAAGGTTCTTACCATTTTGGATTAACTTTAAGTTACCAACTTCTTGGAAGAACAATTCTTCCTGAACAAATGGCATAACCTTAGAGTTCAGATCGTCATTATCTTTGATTGCGTAATCACCGCCATTTCTGCTCTCTAAAAATCTGAATTTACCAGAATCAATCATATCAATGAAATTAGACAAAATACTTGTCTGTGCAGATTGTGCCTTTAAATCATATAAGCACTTTTCTGCTTTTGCGGTTTCTGGTTCCGCAGTAGTATTGATCGTATCCCAAGCTGGATATGTTTCACCAGACTTCGGATCATAACTCTCTTTCAAAAGTTCATCTACCAAACCAGTACCCAAACCATTACCGTCCACAACAACAATTCTTGCGTTATATCGTTTTCGAATTCTCTTTACAATACACGCCTGAGTTGAAAAACTTAACATATTAGATACATGAATGATATTGACCAAATTGATATTTTCAATCTTTCCCTCGCTGTTACGAATTACTTGACCAACAGCAATAGAAGATTGATTGTTGCTCTTATTTTGTGAACGAGCCACATCCATTGCCAGATAAAATTCATCGTTGTCATTAGACGAACTTAAAACAGGTTCAGTCAATGTTCGGCAATTCATCAAGCGGTTAATATTAACCAATGCGCCTGTTGCACTGCCAACCCATTTGCCGCCATAGTTCATATCAAATGCAATAGGGGAGGAATCTCGTTTCTTTTTCAGAATGGTACTCTTACTGGAACCTCTTCCATACCAGCATCCAAGCATCCAGTCAGACCCAAGCACAATCTTACCTTTCAGATCACGCATATCCTGAATCATCTGCAAGCTGCGCCGATATTCGTCTGAACCTCTAAAGCCCGGTGTAGTAAAGAAGTTGATTTGCTGATTTAATTCCTCTGGATTTGTGATTGCCAGCTTGCCAGTCGTGATACGACCAACCTCAACGACAGGTTCAAGAGCATCTTCAAAAGTCGTATTATCCATCAAGTTTGATTCCTCAATGTTCAAACGCTTTCTACGCTGACCCTTACTGGATTGAGCATTTGCCAATGCGTCAATTCGTGCATCGTTTTTAAACACAATCAAAGCATCACCTTTTACAAAACTGGTCTTTTTAATCTCATTTAAGAGCATTGGATAATAACGCACCAATTCGTTGTATTTATCTTTCAACAAAGAAGCTGCGTTCTCTTTTGTCTGAGCCGTCAAACCAATTTCAATGTTGGGATACCTGATTGCTGTAATAACCATCGTTGCAACCTCAGCAAAAGTTTTACCCCATCCACGAGGAAAACAGCCATACTCACTAAAAAATCTTGCGCCGCATCTCATGAAAATACGCTGATCAGAATGTAATTTAATGCCACCCTCTTTAGGAGCCATTAAATCAAGCGCAAGATCGGGATACCACAACCATAAATTTGCGATTTCCTCATATTTGTCCATACTTGCTTCAAAAGCAGAATCATTATTCAGACTATTACTCATTACTCGTCACCTCGATTATAATCAGGCGGCAGCGTAATAAATTCTTTGATGCGTTCACGATTTGAAACTGTTGGATCATCAGCAAAAATTCCATATGGATCGCCATACTGCTGGATGTATTCAGCCACTTTTTCATCATAGAACTTATACACATCTTCATATGCGCATTCAGTCTTGCCTTCCAAACGGCGGCAATAATTAATAAAGCACCAGATTACAAAATCCAGTGCGTCATTTGGTCTATAACGATATTTTGGCAAAATACGAATAACATCTTTTGTACGCTCTACCTTTTGAAAAAATTCAGAGAAACTACTGATACCACCTTGAAGATCGCTTTGATTAAGCTGTTTCAAAGCATCACTGGACAGTTTACCCCATTTTTCAGCCTCAGCAGTATTGCCACTATTCGTTGCAATCTCTTCTCTTGCCGCAGCTCGGACATAACGCAAAAGCAATTTCTTTTGACTTTCTGTAATGCTCGGATAGTCATTTTTCATTGTGTCATAATAACTGAGCATTACCTTATATTCTTGAGCCGTACAACCTTCGCCAAATAACTTGATAATGTCCTCAGTTACCTCAAAATTATTATCGGTCAAATAATATACCTGATCAGAACCAATAGATTTTCGTCTGGAACTTTCCACACGATTATCAATATTCTGCTTTGATTCAAAACAACTATCTGCCCAAGTCTTTGAACGATGCTGCTGAATAGAAATGTTCTTAATGTATTTGCCGATAATCGGATCATAGGATACTTCTTGTGTCCCAAGATTTTTACAAACCTCGTTGACTGAACTTTCCCAAATGTCCTGAAGAAATGGTCTGTCTAATTGACGCAAAATTGAATACAAATTATCAATGTTGAACTCGCCGTCATCATCATAACAAGCATTTCGAATACATTCCTTGCATATCGGCATTCTGCCATCACTATGCAATGGATTGTAGCTTACATAGAACAAACCATCTCTCTTTTCCTGCTGACACGCAGAACAATACTTTTTCTTAATTTGCTTGGCAGTAGAACTGCCTGATTTTCTCGCCATACTGCCACGCTCCTTACTTTAAAAATTGGCTCTCCGTGTAGGACTCGAACCTACGACCCTCTGATTAACAGTCAGACGCTCTACCGACTGAGCTAACGGAGAATATAGAAAAAGACCAAGGATTTCTCCTTGATCTTTATTGGTCTGAGTGGTGGGGCTCGAACCCACAGCCTCGTGAACCCAAATCACGCCGTCTACCAATTGGCGTACACCCAGTTATGGTAGGGGAGAAGGGGATCGAACCCTCACGGTGCTTCCACCAGCGGATTTTAAGTCCGCATCGTCTACCAGTTCCGACACTCCCCCATATGGCTGGGGTAGTTGGACTCGAACCAACGATGCAGGAGTCAAAGTCCTGTGCCTTACCGCTTGGCGATACCCCAATATTGAATTATCCTGCTGCGTTGCAAGCCGCTCTCGCCATTAGGAAAGACACTAAGACCATTGTGATACAGGATGAATGGTACAGATAGTGGGACTCGAACCCACACACCTTTTGCAGTACAAGAACCTGAATCTTGCGCGTCTGCCAGTTCCGCCATATCTGCATATAAAATGGTGCGGGTGGTGGGACTTGAACCCACACGGTATCACTACCAACAGATTTTGAGTCTGCCTCGTCTGCCGATTCCGACACACCCGCATATAAAAGAAATATTATCGTAATTTCCCCATCGGCAAGTTGGTTTGCCTCATAGACGATGGACTAAAACCATAGGACATTCATTTCATACAAAATGTTTTCCAACAGTCCTGTTTGGTGCGCCAGACGGGACTCGAACCCGTGACTTACCGCTTAAAAGGCGGTTACTCTACCAACTGAGTTACTGGCGCATATTCAATTGATAGAATGGTGGAGAATAGCGGAATCGAACCGCTGACCTTCTGCTTGCAAGGCAGACGCTCTCCCAACTGAGCTAATTCCCCATGTGGAGCTGGTAGACGGACTCGAACCCCCGACCTATTGATTACAAATCAATTGCTCTACCAACTGAGCTATACCAGCATATTTAATAAAATGGCGGGAAGGGTGGGATTCGAACCCACGCACCGCTATCAACGATCTACTCCCTTAGCAGGGGAGCCTCTTGAACCTCTTGAGTACCTTCCCAAATGGTTGCGGGGGCAGGACTCGAACCTGCGACCTTCAGCTTATGGGGCTGACGAGCTGCCAACTGCTACCACCCCGCAGTATTTTCCGTACAGTTTCTCTCTGCATTGACCGACACGGAATAAGTCGGAATGATGTTACATTTTAGTGTCTATCCACAGTCATAAGGCTAACGATAACCCCTCGGCACATCTCAAGTTTAGCTGACCCAACTGAACATTTGCTCTAAAAACGGCACTGGCGATGCGTAGGGGACTTGAACCCCTGACCTCTGCCGTGACAGGGCAGCGTTCTACTCTTCTGAACTAACGCACCATATGGTGATCTGTACGGGATTCGAACCCATGTTACCGCCGTGAAAGGGCGGTGTCTTAACCACTTGACCAACAGACCGTCTTGTATTTCTTGTTATTAAGTCAATCTTGCAGGAGGTCTATCGCCTCCTGACATTGACTATTATACTTGTATTTCTGGTTATTGTCAATACCTTTTGAAAAACTTTTTTGAAAAATTTTTGGTGGAAGGGAGAGGTATCGAACCTCCACCCTACGGTTTTTCAGACCGCCGCTCAGACCTCATAAGCTACCCTTCCATATCAAGGAACAGCAGATCAACCGCTGTTCCTTAAAACATTTTTCAAGGTATTTCCGGGAGTGACCTTCACAGATTCAGAATCAGGAATATCAATCAACCCATTATTCTTTAAATCATTGCCCTTATGACCTTTTCGCTTTCTACGCTCAAATTTCAAAAATCCATGCAACGCAACTACTTCATTTCTGCGCATAGCATCATAAACTGTTTCCTCATAAGCATCTACCATCTCGGTAATTGCTTTCTTTGTTTGTCCAGTTCTCTCTACGATTTCTGCGATTAACTCACTTCTATTCATATTTCACCTCATAACTTAATCGCATATTCGATAGTTTTACCTCGACCATGCTCCAAAACTAAAAATGTTGCGCCAGCATTTGATGTTTTATTGATCGACATAGAAAAATCATCAACGCCAATAATACTCGGAACATTAATTACTTCCTGATTAATACCAACCGTTTCACTCTTTGCGTGGTGTTTATGACCAGCAATC
This sequence comes from uncultured Lachnospiraceae bacterium, assembly GCA_964531805.1. Classification (GTDB taxonomy): domain Bacteria; phylum Bacillota; class Clostridia; order Lachnospirales; family Lachnospiraceae; genus RGIG8767. The sequence goes on along the minus strand of CAZHGE010000016.1, from coordinate 23,977 downwards.
AGGAAATCGAGCTGCACACGATATTTCTGCGAAAAATCTTTGATGGCTTGTTCCATACTTTTTACTTCACCGTGGATACCACAAACCTGATAACCTAAAATCTCCGCATAAATCAATCCAGTTGGATTTTCAATAAATGTAAAATTCGGATTTTCTGAAAGTCGTGTACGAATCATAGCATTCACAACCAATGCCATATTTTCTTGTGTAAATGTTCCTTTTGGCTGACCAAGCATACGAAGTTCGGAATGATTTCCGCTCGTAGTCTGAAATTCCACCTGAACATATTTGCTCAACTCATTCAGCCAATTTACGATAAACTCTGCATAACGAACAGTGCTTTCTACAACGCCATATCGAAGCTGCATAAGCTGTTTTACACGCAAAAGTCCATCCTCAAAATCTCCCATAGAAAAAACATAGATTTTTGAAAAATTCTCTTTTTGTACGATTTGAATTGTCTGATTCAGCAAATCCCACATACGATCCTCAAAAATCTCAGGACTGTATGCGTTGATTACCTCATTAGACAATCCACGAATTGTAAATTCAGTACCGTAATGCTCGTCACCAAAAATAAGAATACCAGCACGATTGTTGCTCTCCGTAAAAATTGGAGCAGGAATATCCAGTGGCTCCAATTCTGCTATTGCCTGACAAATATGTTCAACAATCAATTCATCTCGTGCGTTTTCACGAAGCCAACGATTCAATTCCAGCTTTTCAGTTTGAATTTTATATCGTTCTTTCTTTAATTGGCTTAAAGTATTTTCGGCATTAGAGGGGGAGGGAACATCCTTAACTTCCGCAGGATCATGAAGCCATCCTGCTTCCAAATATTCATAAAGCAGTTTTGCTCCTTTGCGGATCGTATCACGATGTTCAACCTCTCCCGAATATTCTGTTCTCAAATCAGCAATGTCTTGCCATTCAATTGTAGAATCATTTAAGCGTCTGGTAAGTAAGTCATATTGTCGGGCTAAAAATTCCGCTCGTTCTATGGCTATTCACCTCCAAACTCTTAATCTTCCTCTGCCTTATCCTGTTCGTCCTGACCGCTAAAATCCATACAACCATCCATTGTCAGAGTAATGCCAAGGTCTTTCTTAGCACTTTCATGGAACTTCATCAGCTTAGACAACTTTTCGCAAACAAGATAATGGTCACAGTTATCACAAATAAAATTGTTGATCATAATTCAAAATCCTCTCATTCTTGTATTTGTTGTTATTTTAATCTAATAGGTCTGCCATTGCAGCCGTTTCGCTTCGTTCAGTTTTTAAGAGTTTCACAAATCCAAACCGATGATGACCTTTCAGCCGATCAACAGCAATCATCATTCCGTTATTCTCTGCAAATACTTTATGGTCTGTCTGGCGATAATCGCCGTTTAACCACAATGCAGAACCATTGCCAACACGACCAAGCAAAAGCTGAATATGTTCTTTTGTCATGTTTTCCGCTTCACTGCACATAATAATCGTGTTTTTAATATCTCTGCCTCGAATAAATCCAAGATGCTCAACCTCAATCTGACCATTACTAATAAACCGATCCAATCCCTCAATACCGCCAACATGATCAGCTAATGGCATTGCAAAGGGAAGCAGTTTATCAAATGCGTCACCGGGGAGAAAACCAAGCGGCTTAGAATTTTTAACCTCAACATTATTGCGAACCCACATGATTTTATCATATTTGCCCTGCATTACTAAATCCAGAGCCGCCGCACACATCAAATAATCCTTACCAGAACCGAAGCATCCAGAAATGATTTTCACTGTAATATCATCATTGTAGAGCATATCCAGTGCAATTCTCTGTTGTGGGTTTCTTGGCTTTACATCCTCTGTATAGCTATTCTTAATCATCCGATACCCAACAAGCACATACTTCTTTCCATCCCAGCGATAATAGTCAACAACATTACCATCACCGTCATCAATCAATACATACTCGTTTTCAAGACAACCAAAAATATTCTGTCCCATGTTTCCATAGAATTCAGGCAGTCGAACATCATCATTTCGGATTTCCTTAAATCCTCGATATTCATTCATGTAAAAACTCCTTACTGTATCGGCGTTTAAATGATCTCGTCTAAGTCGCAATCCTCGCCAATAATATAATCAGTTACACCAAGTTCCTTAGCCTCGTCAGAGAACATATACCACTCTTTTCGCATCTGAGCGTCATACATCTCTGATGTAATCTTGGTTCTGTCCAACACATATTCCTTAACTCTTGCCTCAATGCGCTTATTAAATTCCATCTGGTCTTGTGCTTTTGCACCAGAATTATAAATGAAATTAGAGCCATCGTGCATCAGGTACTTTGCCGTCTTAGAGCCATAACGCTTATGACCAGCCAAACCAATCAAAAAGCCCATAGAATACTGATACCCAAGATTGATTGTGTAAACAGGAGTCTTACTTTGACGAATCACATCAATCAGTTCAAAACCGGGATCAACGCTGCCGCCATTGGAAGAGCAATAAAGCAGAATAGGCTTGCGTTCCTCAACGGATTTGCCCTTGTCATCTGCATTGTACTGCAAAATATGAGAAACAATATCATCAATGATACATTCATCAATATCACAAGTCAGAAACAGCTTTCTATCCTTCAAATTTTTCAGATAGAAAACTTCATTGACCCCCCAATTTTTCAGGACAGTTGCTTCGTCAAATTCAATATCATAAAAACTTTTTTCGATACGAGTCATAACATCCTCCTTATCCATGCCACTTGCGTCTGCGTTCACGCTCTTTGTCGATTGTAGCGCAAATAGCAGCCGCCTCAGCATTACTTTCTACGATCAGACGCAGATACTTTTCAGCTTCGGGCAGATAATAACGATGCCGCTTGCTCTTCTGAATACAAGTCCTGACAATCTCCGCACGAGGAAAAACCTTGCGAACTGCCTCGGACTCAGATTTCGTAATTTTAATCAAACAAATCTCATTCCTTTTCAATAGATTTGGGCTGTTTGAAAAGCCCATTATAAGGGTAATTTCGTTTCCTGTACCCTTTACAATAGTTAGCTTTTTGCATGAAATCACCATAAATATGGTATTTTTAAGAGTTTTATGGCAATTTCAAAGCGGTTTTTGCGGAAATAAATCCGCATATTTTACTTAATTTCAAGCCAACTCATGTTTCCTTCATACATTTTCATAAAAGAAGTCAGATTATAACAGTTGCTTTTTGATAATTCTCTTCTACCAGTCAAAAAATCTCCAAGAACTGATTTGCTAATTTCAAGTTGCTCAGATAACCACTTTTGAGAAATGCCATATTTGTTTAAGAAATTGCTTACCTGTTCAGCAAACTCTTTTTGATTATTGTAATTCAAATCATAGTCCTCGCTTTCGCCCTGTGTTTTCAGATAATGAAAATCATATATCTGAATATCTCCATCAACATCTTCTCGCAAAATACTCACTGGCGAAACGCTTTTTTGAATGATCTGATGAAAACCAGAAAGCATAAACCCACGCACCTGTTCCAGCAGCGAAAAGAACAAAAATCTCGTTACATCCGAATATTCATCCTCTAATTTTCCAAGTAATCTTCTCATTGTCTTTTCATTGATCTGAATTTCTTGTAACGCCGCAGAACACTTTACCTGAACTTCATATGCTAATTCTCGTTTTGTTTTCTTGTTCGGACTTGTACTTTCCCAAATTGAATTAATTTCTCTTTTTGCTTCTCTTGCTATTTCAACAATCTGTTGTTCAACATCTTTCTGATATTCGCCCTTAGTAACACTAATAGGGACTAACATATAAGAAAGGCCGTGATTGGCTTCCTTATCACGAGGAACATAAAACCGATTAATGCACTTCTGCAAGTAATCCATAGATGTTTCATGTTTCAAATAAGACATTCTGCCTCTTTCAATCACAATATTATTTGCAGACTCTTTTTTTATCGTCTGAGCATCTTTATATTTATCCGTCTTGAATAATTTCTGGAATTCATCATCTTGCTCTACATACACATGATAATCATCACGATACCCCTTATACCCATCAATGTACTTAAAAAACAAAGGTCTAACATGACGATTCTTTTTATCTCGCACATCATACTTTTTCTTCAGCAATTGCAACTCACGAGTATTATTCGCAGGGTTTTCACGCTTTGCAGAGTCAATTTCCAAATTGCTCATAACATCCAACTGAGAAATATCACAGTAAAGTTCCATTACATCATCAATACTTGCGCCCTTGTTAATACGATCCCAAAGAATAGAATTAAGTTCCTGCGATAAATTGATGATCTCACCAATTTTGTTTACGCTGGTCTTAATATCAAGATCGGCTTTCTCACGATTCGTATATCTACGATTTCTCATTGCAGACTCTACCAATTTAGTCGGAACAGGGAAGTTATCATAATTCCGCTTTGCTGCCGTCACCAAAATTTCATTATCGGTAAGCAGCATCGTATCGGAGTCAAAATCTGCGCCGCTCAAACGCTCAAGCAAATTCTCCTGAATACTGTTCACATACACAATCTCATTTGTTGGATTCATATAACGAGCAATTTCAGGACGAATCACATTGCGAGTGACCAGAATATTACCAATCGTCACATGAGGACTGCGAGAGCCAAGCAGCTCCTTGCCGCTCTTAAACATTTCACAGTGAACCGTATCTCTTTCAATGATAGAAGAACCATCAAACTGACCAATTGACATTTTCAGCATCTCAATTGGATTGCCGCACAAGGTACTGTAATTTCCTCGAACCAATACATGACCACAACGCAGATTTTTAATAAACGACTTGATTAAATCATTGCAGAAGTTACGATACATCTTAGTCTTAGCAAATCGGTCATTCATACCAAGCAGTCGATAAATAATATCGTTCTTGGATGTAACCGCCTTTGTGTAAAAAGTATCATCAGGAGATTGATACTGATAACTAATCTGATGACGAAGCACCGCAGGATCAGTCTTAATCATCCTTGCATAATCCAAAGATGGTTTAATAAATTGCTCAACCTCTTCATATGTCATCTGCAAAGTGTTAATAAGCTGATAATGTGTCTGCACCATGCGCCCATCAAAGAAATGAGTTTTCTTCTCGTATTTGACAACGCCAAAAGTCGTTTCCAAAGTATCAAGCCAATGACCCAAAGTGCCAAACTTGAGATACTTAATAGAACTTGGTGTCGTAATCAACTTAACATCCTCAATTTTCTTTGCACGAGTATATCCATTAAGCTGGCTGACTTTCTTAATCCCATGATCTGCAAACCACTGCTGAATATTTGCATTAAAACAACATGACTTAAAAAATCTGGCTCGAAGCAGAAGCATACCCTTATTGGAATATTCACCAAACAGACTGCGATCCATCAAAGACTGTCCATCCCAAATACTGTTCGAGATTTCTACATCTTCAGGTTTCGATACAAGCCGTCCATCGACCAGCCTTGTAGCAATTGCTCGTTCATGAAATACACTTTTATAATCATCCACGACCAGAATGTTTTCTGGTTTGATCTCAATCGTGTCGATAATACTACTAAGCGTCAGCGCAATATAAGGTTCAAGTGCAGCTAAATCAATGTCTTGACCTTCCTTCACCTGAATACCGCACATTTCCCACTCGTGCATAGCATTATATAGTCGCTCATTAATGAACAAACATTTACCTACACGGCTGGAACCAGAGCTGCGCTTAAAGCGGACATACTTAATGCCTTCGCAAACAAAACCATTTTCATAAATATCAGATCGAATATCTGCAACATTGTTACAGGTCTTGATATTATCTTTTGCTCGATACATCCCATCTTTAAAAATGAAATAGGGAAGTTCTTCGGCATCCACAGGGTTGTTTACTTTCTCGCCAGTTTGAACACCAACAATTTCACCATCATCCCAAGCAATACAATCCTCGAACTCAAGATCGTCAATTCTATATCCGAAACGAATATAGTAACTGCCTCTTACTCTGTTAAATTCTTTATTGCTATATTTGAAAGTAACATTGATAACCTGACAAGAATACTCTTTGCCTCTGGAATGAACTTCGTCATATTCGTTGCCTTTTTCATCAAAAGAGAATACAGTTTCCAATTGCTCTACATCAGCAACAGGAAACAAACTTTTATGTACTTGTCGCATTTTAATTAAATCAAGACTATGATCCAGAGAATTGATGAATCTTGATAAATTCAGATTTCCAGTTTTATTTTTCAACCTGTATCCATTCTTGGGGTCTAAGCTATTGGAAATGTAAATATCTTTACCGTCCAAAGAAGGGATATAAACCGCATTCGTATTAATAATTTCCACCACCAATCAATGAATTCGCAAACTTAATGTGTTCTGGTGTATAGAACTCTGCATTATCTGGAAGTTCTTCTCTGAATTCCTCTGGAATTTCGCCTTGACACCAAAGATTATTTGTCGTAATAGTTCTTCCATCAAAAAATCTAATCCAGAACCTTCGTCCAGCACACCCTAAAAACGGATGTTGATCAGGATTTTTGACTTCACCTCCATCACAATAACATTGCCCACCAATAACAATGTGTTGCTCCTTTTCAGCAATTAACTCACGCCAAAAATGACGATGAAAACATTCGCCACTGCACAACACCGCATTTGTGTAACAACTCTTTTCAATTTCTTTTCCGCAAATCACGCATTTCAAAATATCACCTCCATGCTTGTATTTGTAGTTATTTATTTGTTTGGAGCCTCAAACTTAAAATCAAAATACTTTTCAATTTCAGGACAAACTTCTAAAAATTCTTTTGTATATCGAATGGTAGAATGTTCCTTTTTTGTAATCCCGTCATGAATTTCTACAAACTCACGATAGGATTTCTTTTTGAAAAACTGAACTTGGTTACACCATCTTGCCAAATTTACATACATTCCTCTATACGGAGAATTTTTATAATTATTATGACGCATAATATATGGAACGCAGCCATAAGATGCAAGAATTTGAATACGCTTAAAAGCATCTATAATATCTTGAATCCAAAAATCGTCATCACAAACATCCTTAGAATGTTTATAGCCAACAAAAACATAAAACTTTAAAATACGATCAGTATGCTTTCTTACAAGTTTCAACTTGCTCTCAATCAAATCCCTGTCTTTGATATTATCAAAAGCAAAAATATAATCACCAATCCATTTAGACTTCTCAAATATCTCAACACATTTTTCATCAGTTAAAAGTCGCTCGTCACATCCTTGCTTAAACTGAAACCGTTTTCCAGTTGCTTGCAATTCATGAAAAATCTCTTTCCATTGCGTACAAGCCAAAATGTTATCGTCAAGACAACATATATATGGACGATCAGGATTGACAAACTCTTGAATAGAACTATGGCGAATACATTTTTTGTAATTTCTATTTACACAGAAATCACAACCACGAATACATCCTCGTGTTGCAAACCCTATTGAAAAATCTAAGTAATATTCTAAAGATTTACGACTTGCCCCCCCCGCAATAAGGTCATTGACTACATCATCATACAAGTGATAATCTGGCATGATATGTTCAATCTCCGTAGGGAGTGGGAGAGCTTTATCATAAAAGAAACCCGTTCCTCCATATTCAACATTCGGCAAACAAAGCAATGGATGATCAGAGTAATATTCTCCTACTGTTTCCTCGTTCTTCATTGCCTTATCTTCTTTTTCCATCGGTATTTCTGTATCTATGAACACTTTAGAAATATATACTTTGTCGTATTGCTCTAAATTTTCATAGTCCATTTTTAAAATGACATGATCCCCTTGACTTTTATGAAAAGCAGAAATCTTCATAGCAGCAAGATTTGGGAACCGATGATTACCAATACCAATCAAGTCAGCGTCAATAACAGCAATATTCATCAATTCACCTACTTATATTTATTGTTATTATAGTTTATATAAAGCAACATCGTGCTTTGTAAACTCATTTTGAATTAATCCATATACAGATTGCCAATCACCACCACCATTGCCGCAGCCAATCATATAAGGCATTGCAATATGTTCATATACTGGAACGATTTTGATTAATTTCTGAAAGCAACTTCTTAAAGCAACAAGATCGGTATATCTCTTATCGTTCCCATATCGTTCTTGAGCAAAAAGATTGCAAATGACTTTACCATCGTCTGTGGGGATAAGAAGAACACGACCAATTAAATCTCTGATCCGATGTTCCTCGCAATAGCCTTGATAACGGCGATATACATCAGGATACTTATTGCGAATTTGCAAAGCAAGACCTTTTCCCATAACGCCGCAGCAGTTCACTTGATGGACAAGATAAGTTTCTTCAGCTTTTAAAAGATCACCATTCACAATTTGAATCCGTCCCATATCAGTTTCCTCCGTAGACCAAATTTTCCAGAAGCGCAACTCTTGTCATTAACCCAACACCACCGGGAACAGGCGTAATTAACATCTGATCTCCATAGCAAGATTTATCCACATCGCCACACAGTTTGCCATCCTCACCACGACAAATACCTACATCAATTACAATTTGGTCATCTCGAATCTTTTTAATTAACTGAGGCTTACCAGTCGCAGAAATAATCACATCAGCAGCAAGAATATATCCCTCTAAATCAAAAGCCTTTGTATGGCTATTACACCACAAAACAGTGGCATTATGTTTCGTCAACAAATCAACCATTGGCTTTCCAACTTCGCCTCTGCCGATTACACAACACAACTGACCATCCACATCGTAATTCAAATAATCCAGAATCGTCATTACTCCTTTAGGAGTACAAGGCGTAAACCCACTGCTATACTTAAATCCATCTACATCCTTGCTATCTGCCACAGCATTAAGAATATTGTCCTTGTCCAAATGGGGAGGGAGAGGGAGCTGCACAATAATTCCGTTTACCAAAGGAGAAAAGTTAGCAGCCTTAATAACACGAATAATTTCTTCCGTTGTCACAGAAACATCAAAACGCTTATGTAGAAATTCGATACCAACTTCCTCACAATCTTGCTTCTTGCCACGAATATAAGAATTAGAGGCAGGATCGTTACCTATTTGAATTACCATCAAGCACAAATTCTTGTTGTTCTGCTCAATATATTCTTTCAAATGCTTTTTTCGCTCTGCGGCAATAGTCTTGCAATCAATCATTTATTATCATTCCCTTCCTCAATTTCTTCCATGATTTTATAAAAATCACTACCCTTGATTTCCTGAAACATATCTTCTGGCATTTCAACTCTCTCCGCATGATAGGAACAATACAAAATTCCCTTATGATCAAACAAACGACTTGAACTCCTGCCAACGAATACAGAATTATACCAAGAGGGAGAGGGCTTGTGATATAACTTCATTTCGGCAGCTTGTTTAATCCAAGCCTTACCAATCACAGAATTTCGCTTAAACAAACACAGTCCATCTTCCAAAGCGTATTTCGTAAACTGTTTTGCAAATTTATTTTCGTCATTTTTTGTCGGAATAATGCCAATCTGATCCTTTGAAATCCAATACCTTGTTGCCTCAATTCCATGCTGCTCAAAGAAACCAATAACGATTTTATTATTCTCAGAAACAGAATTTCTCCATTCCCAATAATCAGTATGTAATCGTGAACCCTCTTTAACGATATAAAATTTTTCCACAACCATCCTCCTAAACATGAGTCCATATTTCATTTTTTACAATTCTGGAAATCAAACCGACACTTACACCAAAATAAGCGGCAAGTTCTTGTCGGTTGCACTTTTGCCCTTTACCTTTTGGTATGTAATTGGAGCGTATGTAAATCACATCATTCTCAGTCAGCTTCGCCATTCCATTGTAGCTGCCTTGATAATATCCAAAGCGTGAATTTTGCGCCAACTGATATGGAATAGAAGGATCAATTAAATCCATTTCAACAGCATGGTTATAGTTATCTCTGCGAGAACACCATTCCAAATTATCCAGTCGATTATTTGTTTTCTTACCATCAATATGATTTACAATTTCATACCCATAAGGATTGTTTAAAAATGTTTCCGCAACACAACGATGTATGCGGATATTTTTATTCCTACCATTGACAGAAGTACATATTTGCAAATATCCGCTGGAACACATATGTAAAGAATAAATTCTTTTATTCTTGGCATTTCGAATTCTTCCATATGTAGAAACCTCAAAACGCCAAGAATAATCTACTCCGTCATACCATGCTCCTGCCCATTGTTCGATTTCCTGCTCATACCACACCGATCTCAACTCACTCTCTTATTCCATACCCTTGCGGCTGCTTCTTTTGTTCGGAATGTTCTCGGCGTTTCAATACCGCAATCATCACAGGCGATAAAGTAAAAGAATGAATTCGAATATGCAGAAGGTTCTACAACAAAGAATGCTTTTCCACCACAACACGGACATGACTTTAAATCATCATCGTTCATATTCCTTATCATTCTGCTCACAATATTCCTCCCATGCTTCCTTGCAAAAATCTCCTTCACAAGCACCTAATCTGCTTACTGTTCCATTCATATAAGGACAATATTTTGCATCACAAAGAATTTCAGCCTCACACGCTTCTATAAAATCATTATTCTCCTTTTGACTCATGTACTGATTCACCAGCAGCACCTCTTTTCCAATTTTCAAGATACTTGTCAAAATCTCCCTCAAAACCAGTGCAAAGATAAATTGTGTGCATGATCTTATTGTGAAATTGACAATCACTGCAATTTAATCCATTATTACAGGGATTCTCGCAAAACTGACACATACAGTTTGTGTTGTCAAAAGGACACAAATTTGTGCAAACCATAACCCACCATCCAATTAATGCTTCACATACAGATCATAAATGGGAACACCGTTTCTTTCTGAAATTTCAGCCTCTCCATTTTCAAATTCCTGCAAATATGCCTGATTTGCTTCTTCGTTCTCAAAACGGTATAGATTCTCATACTGAAGTGATAGGGGAGAGCCAAAAATCCAATTATCTGCACCGCAATGGAACATACCGCCAGTCATTGCATTATGGCGAACACCTTTCCACGGCAATTTAGAACAAACAGAATACATTGGTTTTCCAAATAAATTGCTTACCATCACAAAGTAATTCTCTGACACTGCTTTAACACGCATAGGTTTCGTCCAATCATTGATCTTGACCAAATCGCCAACCTTGATCGTATCAAGAATTTCTCGTGTAATATCTGTATAATGCACATATTCCTTTTTCATATCACACCTCCATCATAGATCGAAGCTGACTGGTACATTCTGCAATTGCATGAGCCGCTTCCACCATATCAAATCCGCTATTGATTAAACTCATAGAAATACGAATCGTACAGCTTGCATCATGCTCCGATAAGCCCAATGCCAACAGCACATGAGAAGGTTCAAGAGAACCAGCCGTACACGCCGATCCAGCAGACACATAGACCTGTTTCTGGTTCAGCAGCAAAAGCATTGCTTCGCTCTCGCACCCCGGCAGTGTCAAGCTAATAATGTTCGGAACACCAACATCAGTATTAACTTTATAAGAAACAGACAGTTCATCCAAAGTATCAAAGAATGTGTTTCTTAATTCTCTGAAATATTCCTCGTTTCCCTTCATATTCTTAGCAAGCCCCTCTGTCGCAGCTCCCATAGAAATAATGCCAAACACATTCTCGGTTCCTGCTCTAAGACCTCGTTCCTGACCGCCGCCAGTAATAATTGATTTTACAGGCACTCCATCTCTCACATACAAAATGCCGATCCCCTTCAGTGCATGAATCTTATGTCCTGATGCAGCAAGCATATCAATGTGCTGTTCATTTACATTCAGCGGAATATGACCATATGCCTGAACTGCGTCTGTCATGAAAAGTGTATGATATTCCTGACAAAGATCGCCAATATCCTCAATCAACTGAATAGAACCAATTTCATTATTCACTGCCATAATAGACACAAGACCAATCTGATCCTTATATTTTTCCATGACTCGATGCAGTTCCTCAATATCTACTCTGCCATCCTGATCAATAGGCATATAGATTACAGTAAATCCATCCTTCTCCAATTCCTTGCAAGTATTCAAAACGGCATGATGTTCGATTTCCGTAGTAACAATCATTGTCTTACCAATACTTTTCAGATACGGAGCAATACCACGCAGAGCCATATTATCTGACTCACTGCCACCAGCAGTAAAATAAATCTCAGAAGGTTTTGCTCCGATAAAATCAGCAATGATTTTTCTTGCATTCTCAACCGCATCGTTTGCCTTACGACCAATATCATGCAAGCTACTTGGATTTCCATACTGCTCATATATAGCATCATTGACCATATCCATCACAAAACGAAGCGGCTTTGTCGTACTTGCGTTATCCAAATAAATCCTTGATTTCACCAGAACATTATTCGTAGCTTTTTCCATCATCGTACTCCTTCATATATTTCCAATATTCATTTCTGAATTTTCTCCTGCCATTTTCTACTCGCTGCTCAATCTCAGCGTCCGACAAATCAATCTCATTACTGCCATCATCATAAAATGCGCAGGGCTGTTCATCCTCGCATTGGTCATTCCAAATACAGGTTCGGCATGAGTGCCGATTGGTATTTTCGTTCATAAAATTCTCCTTTATGTAGTTTCATATTTTGTCCTCCGATACTTGTATTTCTGGTTATTAGTCAAAAAGAAAAGAAATAAAATCACTTTCATCCATTTCTTTACCATTATATCTCTGAGTAGAAGAAACATACAAAACCTTTTCTGCTCTTGTAATAGCCACATACATTAAGCGTTTTTCCTCGTCTGGATTTTGATTTTTCCCATGCGGCAGAATACCTTGATTAACTCCTGCCACAAACACAATAGGAAACTCCAATCCTTTGGATTTATGAATGGTCATAAGCTGAACAGAATTCGGATCAATTTTCTTTTCCTTGGCGAACTTCATCATAAAGGAAACAAAACGCTTTACATCCTTATAGTTCGATGCTATGCTCTGCAAAGTATTCAAGTTTTCAACTTTGCTATCATCATTCTCGCTCAAATCTTTAGACACATAAGAATCCAAATCAAGAATTTCTCGCAGATCAGCAATCATATCTGCTACGGTTTTATAATGGTTTCCACTGAGCTGCTTAACAGTGCCATAAATTGAATTAGCACTCTTATATCTCCAATTCGTTTTAATCACTCTTGACATGGCGCAAAACAAAGAGATTTTTTCTTTTCTGGCAGCTCGTTTTACCTCTTGCAAAAACTGACTTCCCAAAAAACGATTAGGACGATTATAAATATATTCAAATGCCTCGTCATCGTTAATATCGCATACCAGACGCAAATAAGAAAGAACAATCTTGATTTCCTTGCGATCTGAAAATGACAAACCATCTACAACAGTATATGGAATTTCACTGCGATACAAAGCCGTTTCAAAATACTGAAGCTGGGCATTTGTTCTGGTAAGCACAGCTATATCATTGTAACGATACCCCGCCTCTACCAGTTCTTTTACTCTCTTAGAAATTTCAGCCGCCTCCGTGGTTTCATCAGTAAACCGATCATAATGAAGCTCTTCAAATTCTCCCTTGTCTGCAACACTCTCCACATAATGAACATGACCAGACTCAGGAATATACTCTGCGAAATGATTGGCAGCACGAACAATGTTCAAACTGCTTCGATAGTTTTTATTCAGTTGAATTGTTTTTGCATCAGGCCATTCCTGATCAAACTCCAATACAAACCGATTGTCTGAACCTCTCCACTGAAAAATGTTCTGCAAAGGATCATCCACTACGAAAACATTCTTGTGCTTTGCACCAATCAATTTCAAAATTTCATACTGTACTGCATTCGTATCTTGCATCTCGTCTGCCAAAATAAATTGATATTTATCCTGACAATAAGCTAATCCTTTTTCATTACTCACCAGTATCTCATAGCACTTGGTAAGCATATCGTCAAAATCTAACTGGTTATGTGCGCTTTTGTAATCCTCGTATTTCTTATAAAATTTTCCGAACTTTTCTCTCGTATCTGGCTTTTTCATCTGATTTTTCTGCACAGAAATGTAATGCAGAATTTCCGCTACTTCCTCACCATCGACTTCCTTAGTTCGATAAACAGACTGCATAATCTCTTCGATGATCTTGACCTTTTTCCAATCGGCATCCAAAATTTCAAATTGCTCTCTTGTAAACTGTCGAACAATCCTATATCCAAAAGAATGGAATGTTTCAATATTAATGAAATTTACATACTCAGGAATCATTTTAGTCAGACGCTCGATCATATTCTCTTTTGCCTTTTTACTGAATGTAATTGCTAAAATCTTTCCCGGCTCTACATCATATTCTTCGATCAACTTTACAATTCGATTTACAAGAACCCTTGTTTTGCCACTCCCTGCGGAAGCGATCACATTACAACAGCCTCTATAAAAATCAACCGCCTCTTGCTGTACTTTGCTTAATTCCATAATCGACCTCACTTATTCATCCACATATACGATATGAAAACCGTATTTCTCTTGTGCTTTTTCTTGATAAGATTTCTTACTTGCTGATGGCAACTTATCTCTTACATCCTCTGCGGCAGGATTTAGTGTCAAATCGGAAAGATGCTTAAAATGCTCAATGTAATTGTCGCATAGCTGCTTTTTCTCAGCCCGATTCTCAGCATTGGTATCCAGAATATATTTTAGAGCTATACCAATCTCTTTTCGCCGCTGGGGGATGGTCATATCCGAAAAACTTTTCAGCATTTCTTTACACCTTGCCGTATCGACTTTCCACAATTCGAATGCTCTACATACGAACCAAATTCCATGCTTTTGCAATAATGCAGATAATTCAGAATTGTACCTCGCCGCCTTTTTACCATACCACTTTTCACTATTTGTTCGAATACCAGCTTTACGGCTGGCGATCTCGTCTAATTCGGAATACAATTTCATTTCCTCTTTAGTCGCAATACGAACCTCGCCCTTTTTTACATAAATCTCTGTACCTTCTACATCAACTCGCTCTGGCATTGTACCGATCATATGAGTTTCATTGTAAATTACACAGTTCATGCTTGCCAGATATTTAATGCACTGCCGAATATAATCATCAATGCGATTATCTGCCTTATTGAAATACTCAGATACAATCTGAAGGGGGATACCCATATCAGTATTGACCGCCTCCTGATTAAACTTCATCATGTTATAATTTCCAGTGATCAGAGAAACATCGGCAGCTATATCCATAGAAGTTATCACTGCTCTGCGATTCTTTTTATCATCGCCGTATAAAACACGGTAAAGCATCAGCGGCGCAAGATACTGATAAATCCCCTTATGAATTTTCGCATCACTCAAAGTCTTTGGATAAGAAAAAACCTCTGTGACTACATATTTCTTCTTCTCAGCATCAAACTCATAATCACAATATCTTGCCAAAGTATCAAGGAACATACTCCGATGTTTGCCGCTGGCGAATTTCTCTTTTCTGTGATATGACTTCTTTTGAGCATCAGTACATATCTTGTCAACCAGCGTCACTTCGTTGTATTCTCCCTTTTTCAACCTGACCAGATTTTCACTAATTTCAATCATCTCCTTCAATTTTGGTAAGTTGCCCTCCATTCGAAAACGCTTGAAACGCCCATATTTATGCTGGTTTCAGAGGTTTTGCCTATGTACCAAAATCCCATAATAATATATATACTTATTATGGCAAAATGGTACACATAGAAATCCCGCCAAAACACCATTGAATTGGGCTTTTTAGCCGTTTTTCAAAAAGAGCAAAAATACAAAATCTCATAAACATGGTCATTTATATTCATGAGTATTGCCGTAGGCAATGCGAATGACAGTGAAGGCAACCAGCCGTAGGCTGTGTTGTCAAGCTGCAAATCATCCTCCCGCATCAAAGAGCATTCGCCTCTACAAAATTATCCATCTCAGACTGACTACGCCCTATATAGTGATAGGTAGTTTTTACATTACTGTGCTTCAAAAGCTGAGATACCATTACCTCGTCCTCGGTATTGGTACTATTAGTAATAATATGATAAGGCATTGTCTTGCGCAGTGAATGAGTTCCGATCCGCATATCAATTCCCAATGCCTCGACTGTACGCTGAAGCATTCGCCGCATCCCATCTACACTCATATGCTCGTCATGATTATTCAATTTCGGAAACAACCAATCAGACATACGGTATTCTTTCAGAGTATCAAAATACAGCTTTAATGCTTCCACTGTCTTGCTGTTCAGCAGGATCATAGAACGCTTACCAGTTTTTTGTTCGTGATCAAAAATAACATGAGTCTTAAAAGTACCGTCTGCATTCAATACATCTCGAACTCGCAGCTCAACAATATCTCCGCATCGTCTGGCTACATTCAATGATAAGACGAAGTACGCATAGTTTCTGATACGAGTATTGCCGTGTCCTTTCGTAGTAAGGAAATATTGCTTAATGCGCTCAATATCGTCCAGTGAACGAATGGGTTCCACAGGAGTTTTGTTTCGATGATCACTCTCAATATATTCCTGATCTACAATAGGAGCCGCCACACTCATAGTCTTGTTCTTTTGATTTTCCAGTGCTTTTTCCAGCCAAGGCGCAATCTCAATTACGCAGCTTCCATCTACTTGATATTTTGTCATCGTGATCTACTCCTTATTTTCTTGCATATCTTGTTATCTGCTCTGTGAATGAAAATCCCATAAACTAAAGGATTTCCGCACTATTATTGTACCAAATTTCAAGGCGTATGTCAATAGGTTTCTTGCATTTCCTGTTATTTATTTTTGTAAATAATTTGTGATTATCGGATGAACAAATCGAGAATGACCATAGTTATGGTGATTTCAGGAGTTTTGTTAGTTTGGTATGAGAGCTGCTGGACTGGATTTTGAGATCAGATGATAGGGCAATATTACGATAATTATGGGGACTTTACGATGCACTTCCCGATCAATCGTTTTGAAAAATGCGCTGCGTAGTTTGAGCAGATGTACTCTGGCTGCTGGACAAAAACAAAAACCGCAAAAAGTGGAAAGTACCCCCCCCTATACATGATCAAAACGGCGGCGGCGTATATCTTCCCTTATTTATGGGCGTTTTGTTCGTTTTACACCAAAAACCGAACAAAACAAAAGCCCGAACAAATGCGGATATAAAGCCCGATCCGCTTCGGGTTTAACCAGTAACACGCAAGGCGCAGCCGATCCAACTATAAACGCAAGGCGGCGCAGTTCTTTTATTTTCGCCGTATTCAATCGACAAAAGCCGTATATTTTAAAGCGGTCACTAACTCAAAATATAGTATAGTCAAATTGCACAAAACAGCGCAATAAAAAGCACTGTATTTTTACATTCAATTTTGCAATTTGTTCTTGCATTTCTGGTTATTATATGCTATACTATAATCACAAAAGGAAAACAAAAAGGAGATCAAACAAATGGGATACTTCGAAATTAAAAGCGCAATGCAAGCTGCCGCAGCGCAGCAAACAAAATATAATAAAGCCGCTTGCGAAGGGATCATGAATGCAATCTTTAATTACTATATGGTAACTATTAATTATTATGCTGAAGATTGCATTAATACATTTAACCGCTTTTTAAATACTGGTATTCTTTCCTTCAGCAAATAACAATAAATGCAAGTAACAACGGAAGGAGCGGAAACAATGCAAAATGTTTATATCATGTATGAAAACGGCGTAAAACTTCATCATTCAAAAAGCCTTGAAAAATTGATCAATTACACGACAAAAACCAAAAACGCAAAAATCTATTATAACAGTGTTTTGATATGGGTACAGAATACCGCAGCTTATTACAACGGCGAACAATAACCAGAAATAAAAGAACAACGGAAAACGGAACAACGGACAAATAAAAAGGAGTGTAAAAACCATGTTGAAAACTAACAACAAAAAAGTTATTGAGAAAGTACGCAGCTATATTATTAACGGCGTTGATCATGAATACTTCGAACTTGAAACCGATCCCGATTATAAAACCGCTTGCAAGTTGATTCTTCAGGCTTGCCAGAATGAAAAGCGGTATTGCAGATATAACAATGATTTTGAAATGTTCAAAGACTGGGCGCAAGGTTTGCCTTCTGCATTTAATACCATGTATTACTACAATATTTCGGCGGTTGATATGCTGGGCGCATGGCTTGAAGAGTCCGAAAGCGAAAAGAGCAAATACAACGAAAGCGAAGCCGAAGAAATGATTACACGGCTTATTTATAGGGAACTGACGAAGGGAGCGGCGAAGTAGATCATTGCGAATGATAACCAGAAAAGCAAGAAAGAAGTTTGATATTGACAGAGCGGAAAACTGCTAAAAACAGCCGTTTTCCGTTCCAGTGAATACCAAAACGGAAAAACTAAAAGCAATGGAAAGAGGGCGCACAAATGAGAATCGCAGAGCAAGACAAGCGCACATTTAAAAAAGTGGTTGACTTTATGCAGCGCATAGATCAAAACGGCGTTTATTATACCATTCTGGAAGATTTGGAATATATCAGCATTAAAGAATTGATTGCGGAAATACTGGAAACTTTCAAGCAATGGAAAAGTGATATAAATAACGCACATGATCCAAAATATAAAGCAATTTACAATTTTGAATTTGATTTAATCGCTATGCTGTAAAGCTGAAAAAATGGAAGGGAGATTTTAAAAATGGCATATCAGAGAAAAACGGTTGACCGATACGACATTATGACAAATTACGGTTACGGCTGGGAATGTGAATGCAGCGAATACACATGGAAAGACGCAAAACAGACGGCGAAAGAATACAGAGAAAATACAAGCGCAGCCGTCAGGATCGAAAAACACAGAGAGCCGAAACAGGCATAAACGGAAGGGAGAAAATGAAAATGGTACATACTGAGCATATCGGCGCAAGAATGCGTTACAGAGCAGAACAGAGAGCAAGACGGAGAAAACACGCATTGACGATTATGCGCAATATTTGCGGTGTGGCGGCGTTTGTGTTCTTTATGCTGGTACTTGGAAAAGCTGGAGCTTCCGATTGCGGCGCAGCTTGGGAAGAAATCTTTCCTTCTACCTTGTATTTTACCGCTGGTTTTGTTGTTTCAGTTTTGGCGGTGGAATGGCTGGAAAGACTCAGATAAAATATTTTGAAAAAATTGAAAAATGTACTTGTATTTCTGGTTATTGCGTGGTATAATAAAGAAAACAGAGAAAAGCGGATCACGCTTTAAAAAATCAGACAATAACAAGAAATACAGGAAAAGGAGCAACGGAAAAATGAAACGCTATTACATTAATAAAGCGGATACGGAAAAAGTAATTGACCAGATCACAGCGGCGCAGCGGAAAGCAAATAATTTTTGTAATGTGGCTGTAAAACCGTACAAGGGCAAGAAATATGATCCAGAAAATACCGTTGTTGTCGTTGTCGGATAAACAGAAAGGAGAGCGGAGAAATGACGATCAAGAGAAAGAAAGCAAGTGCATATGATACAGTCAATACGGCGGCAATTTGCCGATATATAAAAGAGTACAGCGGAAAAATTGAAAAGCTGATACAGGACGAAGCGCAGCTTGAGAATGTAAACCGCACAGCGTTAAAGCAATGCGCCGCCGAACTGGAAACAGTTGCAGAGCGTTTACAATATGCCATGTACGGCATTAATTAACAGATAATAACAACAAATACAAGAAAGGGAGATTTTGAAAATGGAAAAGCGGAAAATTGATTGTGAAATGAATTTGATTGCAGAAAGCAGCATTGACGGTTTGAAAGTGTTCATGTATGAGATCAAAAGTCAGCTTGGAGAAATCTTCATCATTGAGCATGAACAGAAAGACAAGCAGCTTGTAACAGAGTTTAAGACAGACAGAGCCGAAGCGGAAAAGCTGTATAAAACGCAGATCAAGAAAATGCTTGCGGAGAATTGACCATGATTTACTACATTTGCGGCGTTCCTTGCATTGAGATTTGCATGGAATCGGATCACAAAAAATCATTTTTCTATGCTGGAAGGTACTTTGTAAAAGTATCAGACTACAACAGCGAAGAGGAATAGAAGGGAGTGAAAAATAAAATGGTTTGCCAGAAATGCGGAAAAATCACAGAACGCAGCTATAACGGATTGTGTCAGGGCTGTTACAAGTATTTCAGGAGCGGCGGCAAGGTTTACCCATTGCCCGAAGCTGGAAAAGTGGAGCATGACGAAAGCGGCAAAGTGATTTGTCACATTTGCGGACGATCCTATAACAGACTTGGAAGCCATATCAGAGAAAGCCACAGCATGACCATAGAGGAATATAAAGCGGAGTTTGGATTGTGCAGCTGTACACGAACAACGGAAAAATCCTATTCACAGACTATGAGAGAAAACGCCTATAAATACGATATGGACAAGCGGCTTTTAGAAGCTGGAAAATCCACACGGATCAAAAAGGGCGAAACAGATAAACGGAAAAACAAGAAAGTTAGACTTCAAGAGATTTTGGAGAAACGCAACAGAGGGGAAAAGGAGAATTGATCATGGATAAAGTATTTCTTTATAGAATAAAAGATAGTGACGATAGAGATTGTTGTGCATACATTGACAATAGTCCTGTGCGTTTTGAATGTGGGCATTATTTTGGTAGACCTATTCTGCATGGAAGTTGTTATTGCAATAGCGATTGGAAAAATTATGATGAAATTGAAACGGTATTAACCGAATCCGAATATAAAGCATTGATCCAGTTTGACGCAGCTATTGGAAGCCTTGGTTATGGTATTGATAAGGATAGTGAACGCTATCAGGAAGGCATGAAATTGTGCAAAGGCATTCAAGCGGTATATGACAAACTGAACGGAGAAGAAGCGAAAGCCTTTTATCAGAAAATCATTGCAGAGGAAAAGCAGATTGTCATGGACGAATACGACATGACGGAAGAACAGGTTAAAGCAGCATTTAATAACTATCCTTTGAGTCATGATTATCAGGATAGAAGTATTATCGGATCAGTTTTTGATGATGCGTCAGATTTAGGATATGAAGAAGCGTTTAGTCTTGGATATATCAAAAAGGATGATTATATATCGGAAAAATACTTCGATTATGAAAAGTTTGGTAATGATCTTTTGGAACAGGAAGAATATTACGAACTGGACGATGGCAGATGTATTTATTACATGATGTAAAGGCGGTGTAACTATGATGACGGCGCAGCTCTACGGAAAAACCATAATCGGCAAGAATCTTTCAGAGATCAAGCGTAAGGCAAACCGCATTGCAAACGGTTTTCAAAATGCCTTTGATTGTATGAAGGTAACGGATCAGGAAAACGGTTTTGAGTGTACTTTTTGGAGATACAACAGAAAATGCCCGAATAATACCATTCAATATGGAAAGTGGCGGTAAGGAGCGTGGAAAAATGAGAGTCAGATATTTGCCAGTATCAGAGGGCAAGCGGCTTCATATTGACGCATTCCCGAATTTTTTAGCCAGTGGATCAGTAAAGGACATGAAAGAAAAGTATTATGGAAAAGATGCTTTATTAGTCCGTTGCGGCAGCTATATTTATTGCGTATCACAGAGCGGAAAACCTTCTGAATATGGCAGACATATTTATTATAACAGAGCGCATTAAAGGAGATGTAGAGAAATGGGAAGAGTCGAACATAGAAAAATCGCATGGTATAAAACACCAGACAATAAGCCTTGGACACTGGAAGAAACGATTGCAGCCGATTGTGAGCATTGGGAAAAGCTGAAAAATGCAGCCGCAATGTTGGAAAGTTATATGTACTTGAATAAGTGTAAAACAGTGAAGAATCTGGAATGTATCAGTTGATTTTGAACGGAATGGAACTTCATTTTGGAACATTACAGGAAATTAATGCAGTTGTAAAAAGTTTAATCAAACTGATAGAAAATTCATCGGATTATGAACTATAAGAAAGGGCTGGAAAAATGAAAGTTTCTTATATTGGCGATTGGCATCCCACAAAGGGAACTTATTACAGACAGCGGATCACGGTAACGCAGGAAGAATACAACATGATCAATGAAAGAATGATTGAGCGTTACAGACGCACACAGAAAGATATTAAGGAAGCTGGAATTATGACCAGTGAGCAGCTAAACGCAATAGCATATGGAAAACCGCTTGATTTTGCGGATCGTGTAGACCAGACCATTTATTTGACCTTGACTCAGCTTTATATGATTGCGGCAGCGATTTTTGGAATGCCAGAGTATGAAAAGGCACATAAGCGGATCACGAACAATAACACAATTCTGATGATTAAGGGCTGAGAAAGCCAGAAACGGACGGTAACGGAAAATGGAAGTAAAACGGTTTGCGCTATGGCGTGATTTGGTATCGGAAAAACTAATTGTGACAATTTCTCAACCGAATAAACGGATCAGAAAGCTAAAGACTTATCCTTGGGCTGTAAAAATTCAGCGTTCTTTTTGTGGAACATTGAAAGAAGATACATTGGAAAATTTGAAAGAGTTTGGAGAAGTGATTTTTGTATGAAAGTAAATCGAACCATGTCACGACATAAGGTAAAGCAGATCAATAACATTCTCATTTACTGGTATCCAGTATGCAGAGAGTTTTACGCAGTATCGCCAGACGGACATTTGCTTGAAGGCTTTAAGACTCAGGCGGCAGCGGAAAACTGGTGTAGAAAGCAGAAAGACTTTACAGCGAAGGGAGCATAAACCATGAAAAATGCGCTTACTGGAATTTTGGTTACGAAAGCAATGGAGAGTATCGGAACGGCAGTAAAAGAGATTGAAGCCGTTGGAGAAAACCGCAAGGCAGATACTACGCACTTTATTAATGCGTCACATAGTATGGGCAAGTATCACGCTTATATGGATATTCTGGAAGATTTGGACATGGAGCAACTTGTAAAGTGCCATGATCGTTGCAAGGATGATTGCGACAAGGTTTTGCAGGGAATGGAAAAGCTGTATCAGATGATTGGAGCGTAACAATGCAGTACATGGAAAATCCTTCTTTTCATCATGCGCCTGAAGGCTATTGGGATCAGGAGAATGAGAAACGGAAAAAGCACAGATTTGTCGGCAGAAAGATTTGGTATCATGGAAAACTGGTTGAATGCGTTAGGGCAACAGATACACAGGCAATTTTCAAGCTGACAGAGAGCAGCGAATTGATTTTAAATGGTGAAGAACTGGAAAATGTAAAGTGGTATAAGGAGCGGTCAAGATGAAGCGGAAAATCGGACAGAAAGCATATGTTTTGAATGGTGGATGTATTGGGGATCGTTATGTTGTCGGAGTCTTTTCGTCAAAGAAAAAGGCAGAGGCAGCAAGGGAATGGATCATTCAGAATGATACCTATTACAAGAGTAATCCCGATGAACTGGACATTGATGTTTTCGAAATGAACGGAGAACGGATTGACTAAACAGAAAGGATAATAACAATGAATACAAGTATTTATGAGTGTGACAGCAACGGAAAAATCAGCAAACTTGCAAAATATAGCGTTGAGCCTGAACAAGCGTTGATCAATTACATTCAGCAGTACATTAAAGGGAACTGGAATACTGCGAACTATCCGAAGCATATGAAATCTATTCGAGAAAGCAGGATCAAGAAAAATCACTTTTACTTTGATGACATTCCGAATGATCGAGTTATCGCAGCTTATCCAGTATAAAAATAAATCGGTAAAGCCGAAGAAAAGGACGGAAAAATTAAGATGAAAATGGTTGAAAAAGTGGAACTGGTAGAAAAGAAAGTGGCAAAGTACATTGCGTTTGACGGAACAGAGTTTTCCAGTCGCAGCGATTGCATTGCATATGAGGAACGGAAAAACAGAGAAAATCTGAGCCAGATCGAACAGTGTGAAGAAGCAAAGGGCAATCCGAACTTTGACGGATGTGAACACATGGAATATAACGATTATTTCTGGTTCAGACCGAAGAGTGCAGAGGAAATCGAACTGTTAATGAAAGCATA